>JACVQI010000027.1 GCA_015661095.1 Gammaproteobacteria bacterium | reverse complement strand
CAGAGCTCTTTCCCCAGCCGGTTCGTTGCACCACCAATAATTTTCGCCTTTGGTTAATCAGGCAATTAATTGCTTCCCATTGGCCGTCCCGAAATTCTGCGTTAGCATCATTCAATGCAATCCGTAGTAGTTCTTGCGCTTCTTCCCTTTCCATATGCACTCCATACATTAAACGGATGTTTGTTACTCTACAACGGTTTGATAGCAAGGTTATTCAGGCAGGTCGGATGGAATTTCCCCTGAAGCTTCCGGCAACACAGGCTTGGGTAACAGATCATCCGGATTGATGCGGCTGACCTGCACCAGGATGCCGAACAGGGGATGATCAAAATAATTCAATTCATTCAACAAGACTCTTTTACTCTCAGTCAAGCGTACATAATCAGCCAGACTGTCGAGCAATTCCTCGCTCGGTTCGCCTGCGGCACCGGGTTGCACCGCCAGGATGCGGGCATAATCCTGCGGGAAGTAGGCAAAATCCACATCCAGCAATAACACATTCATACTGCGCAACCGCACCAGTCCGTCAAAAACCGTTGCCGGTGGCGGATAGTCTGCCTCAGTATTTTCGGTTGCCGTGGTCTGCCGTAACACCGGCCCCGGCGTAACTGGAGTTCCGGCCAGTTTTTCCAGGTACACAGCTTTGGATCGGGTATTACCGAGGCCGAGCTGTTGCCAGGCGATATGCAACAAGGGCCGGTAGGCGGATGATAACTGTAGGCTGTGTAAATCATCCCGCAATCGATAACGTTCCGGCGGCAATACCTGATAGACCAAAGGGGCCGGTGGTGCGACAGCTGCCGGCGTTTGTGACGGATTCGCGCCGGCTGCCGTTTGACCCGACGGTGACGGGACTGGGGCGGGTGGCGGAATGACTATGGTGTTGGCGGCAGTTGTCACGTGGCGGCAAACCCGGATTATCAAACCACAATTCGCCATCCAGGTTCGGATTCAGATAATCGAAGACTATCACCTCGACCTGATACCAGGAGGCCGCGTCCACAGCGGCGCCGTATACCAGCACTGCCGCCAATACAACCGATGCAACTATGTTTTTCACTTTAATCTTTCCACTTTTAACTTTTTACTTGTAGCTAGTCGCTAGTTGCTTATTATAATTCATGCCGCTTTGGGGATGGCGATAAAATCAAGTAACTCATGCAATACCTTAATACGGGAGGGCGTATCCGGCAAATCTTTGAGTATCTTCAGTTTACTCTGGCCATCCAGTTTATAGACAGCCGGCTGCGACTGGATCAGCTTAATCACCCGCACCGGGTCTATATTGGTCTGTTCATGAAAGATAATGCGGCCGCCATTGGCGCCAACGTCGATCTTGCTGACGCCCAGCGGCAAGGCCTTCAGTTTCAGCAGCGCCAGTTGCCACAGCGTCTTTAATGGCTCCGGCGGCAGGCCAAAGCGGTCGATCATTTCTTCCTGCAGATCCTGTAATTCCGCGTCGTCCCTGGCGCCGGCGATGCGTTTGTACAGGATCAGTCTGGCATGCACGTCCGGCAGATAATCTTCCGGGATCAGGGCCGGCACATGCAGGTTGATCTCGGTGCCGTGATCGAGCGGCCGATCCAGTAACGGCTGCTTGCCGGCCTGCAGGGATCGGACCGCGCGGTCCAGCATTTCCATGTACAAGCCGTAGCCGACTTCCTGGATCTGCCCGCTCTGCTCTTCGCCGAGGATTTCACCGGCACCGCGGATCTCCAGGTCATGCGTAGCCAGGGTGAAACCTATTCCCAGTTCCTCCAGTGCTTCGATGGCTTCCAGCCGCTTCACGGCATCCGCCGTTATGGCTTTTACGGGCGGTACAATCAGATACGCATAGGCACGATGATGAGACCGGCCTACACGGCCACGCAACTGGTACAACTGCGCCAGGCCAAATTTATCCGCGCGGTTAATAAAAATAGTATTGGCATTCGGCACGTCAATGCCGGTTTCGATAATGGTGGTGCACACCAGGACATTAAAGCGCTGATGGTAAAAGTCCTGCATGACCCGCTCCAGTTCCTTTTCCGGCATCTGGCCATGCGCGACCCTGACCCGCGCCTCCGGCAGCAGACCGGCCAGTTCCAGGGCCCTGGCCTCGATATCCTCGATCTTGTTATGCAGGAAATACACCTGGCCACCGCGTTTGATTTCACGCAACAAGGCCTCCTTGACCATGGCATCGTTCCATTCCCGGATGAAGGTTTTGACCGGCAAACGCCGCGACGGCGGCGTGGCGATGATGGACAGGTCGCGGATGTCCGCCAGGGCCATATTCAGGGTTCTGGGGATGGGCGTCGCGGTCATGGTCAATACATCCACTTCCGCGCGCAGTGATTTGAATTGTTCTTTCTGGCGCACGCCGAAGCGATGCTCCTCGTCGATAATCACCAGACCCAGGCGGCGAAAGTGGATGTCGCCCTGCAACAGCTTATGCGTGCCGATGACGATATCAATAGTGCCTTCCTGCAAGCCATGTTGGATAATATCCCGCTCATTTTTGCTACGGAAGCGCGACAGCATTTCGATACGGACCGGCCAATCGGCGAAGCGATCCTGGAAATTCTGGTAATGCTGCTGTGCCAGCAGTGTCGTCGGCACCAGCAGTGCCACCTGTTTATTGCTCTGCACCGCGATAAACGCCGCCCGCATGGCGACTTCGGTTTTACCGAAACCGGAATCACCGCAAATCAGGCGATCCATGGGTTTGGCGTCGGCCATGTCCCGGATCACCTGGTGGATCGCCTCTTCCTGGCCGGGGGTTTCCTCAAACGGAAAACTCTGGGCGTAGGCCCGGTAGGCATCCGCATCCACACTGAAACTATAGCCCGATCGGGCCGCCCGCCGGGCATGCAGTTCCAGCAGTTCCGCCGCGACATCATGCACCTTCTCCGCGGCCCTGCGCCTGGCCTTCTGCCATTGACCGCTGCCCAGCCGGTGCAAGGGCGCATGGTCCGGATCCACGCCGGTATAGCGGCCGATCAGATCCAGCGATGCGACCGGCACATACAGTTTGTCACCCTGATCATATTCGAGCAGCAGATATTCAGCCGGGATACCGTCGGTGACCAGCGTCACCAAACCCCGGTACCTGCCAACGCCATGGTCCATATGCACGACAGGAGCGCCGATAGTCAATTCCGTCAGATTGCGGACCAGGGCCTCGGTATCGAATTGCCGGCGTTTGCGCAGGCGACGTTGTTCCACCCGTTCTCCGAACAACTGCGCTTCACAAACGACGGCGAGCCGTGGTTGTAACAGCATGGCGCCCTGCTGCAACGGCGCGACAGTCAGTGCCAATGCAGCGGGCGCTTGCAGGAAATCCTGCCAATCACTGACCAATGTCGGCCGTAAGTCATATTTCGCCAGTAGTTCCAGTATCGTCTCCCGCCGGCCGGCGGATTCCGCCAGCAGCAGAATGCGGCCGCCAAAACCCCCGATAAATTGCCGTAACGGCGCCAGCGGCTCACTGGCCCGGGCGTCTACCGGTAGTTGTGGCGGTAACTGACAGGCAAAGTTAACCCGCCCCGGTTGGGTATCGTCCTGCGCCAGACCGCTGACCTGGATGCGGGGTAAACGACTGATCTGTGCCAGTAAATCCTCCGGCCGGTAAAACAACTCTTCCGGCGCCAGCAAAGGCCGCTCCCGATTATGTCGGCCCTGCTCATAGCGATCGTTAATCTCCCCCCAGAAGGTTTCCGCGGCCGCCTCCACCCCTTCATCCAGAACAACCACGGCATTCCCGTGCAGATAATCGAACAGGCTGCTGGTTTCCGTGTAAAACAATGGCAGATAGTATTCAATACCGGCCGGTGCGATGCCGTCACTGACGTCCTTATAAACCGGCACGGTGGCCGGATTGCCCTCGAATCGTGTACGCCAGTTGGCGCGGAACCGTGCGATGTTTTCCGGCAGCAGCGCTGTTTCGCGCGCCGGCAAGATGCGCAATTCCTGGATCTGGTCCTTTGATCGTTGCGTTTCCGGATCAAACAACCGGATACTGTCTATCGTTTCAGCGAACAGGTCGATTCGGTATGGTTCCCGTGACCCCATGGGAAAGATATCCAGTATCGAACCCCGCACCGCGACGTCGCCGTGCTCCATGACCTGTGACACAAAGCGGTAGCCGCTGCTGGTTAGTTCGGCGCGAAATGGATCGATACGCAGCTCCTGGCCGACCTTGAGACTGAGACTGTAGGCGCTGAGATAACTCCGCGGCAACAGTCTGTGCATCACCGTCGTAACAGCGACAACCAGGATACCCTGCTCCAGGTTCGGTAAATGGGACAAGCTCGCCAACCGGTCGGAAATAATGTCCTGATAAGGGGAAAACAGATCGTAGGGCAGGGTTTCCCAGTCGGGAAAGGACAGCGGCTTGAATTCACCGCCTGGCCGCGGTTGATAAAACGCCAGACCCTGCAGCAGACGGGTGGCATTATTGAGATCAGCGGTGATGATCACCAGCGGCCCGCGGGCATTGACCGCCGCGGCACTCAGCGCCAGCGCCTTGCTGCTGCCATACAGGCGGCCCCAGTAGTGACATTCGCCCGCGGTGACGGGCAGTTCAGAATGCAGTGGCGATATGGCTAATGATTCGCTCATCTGCTGGAAAATATTTTTGCACCACGCCGAATCTGATCCTGATCAGGCTTGCCGTTGCGCCAGGGCAGTATTAATTTCCCGGTTCAGCTGCTGTAACATTAACAATGGATCCTCGGCCTGAAAAATCGGCCGCCCAATCACCAGATAATGACTGCCGGCAAGCATAGCCTCGGCGGGGGTCATGGTTCGCTTTTGATCGTGGCTGGCACTGCCGGCCGGCCGGATCCCCGGTGTGACCAGGATAAACTCCCGGCCCAGCGCGGCTTGCAATCCGGCGGACTCTTGCGCGGAACAGACCACGCCGTCCAGACCGGCTGACTTGCATAAGCCGGCGAGGCGGGTGACCTGGTCCGCGGCAGCGGCCGGCACACCGATTTCAGCCAGATCCGCAGTGGCCAGACTGGTCAACACCGTAACGCCTATCAGCAGAGGCTGGTGCGGTTCTTTGGCTACAGCTTCGCACGCCGTCAGCAGCATCTCGCGGCCACCGCCGGCATGGACATTCAGCATCCATACACCCAGTCTGGCGGCAACCGTACAGGCCTTCGCCACCGTGGTGGGAATATCATGAAATTTCAAATCCAGAAAGACGTCGAACCCGTCCGCAATCAACGCTTCAACCAGGCTGGGGCCACCGCCGGTAAACAATTCCATGCCGACTTTCACCCGGCATAATCCAGGGTCCAACATGCTGATATGTTGCCGCGCCGTTGTCTCATCCGGAAAATCCAGCGCGACGATAACGCGGGAATTATTCACCAACCACTCCCAACACTGGTTTGATGGTACTCCACTGCTTGCAGCTCGGACAATGCCAATGCAGCAGTTTTGCGTCAAAGCCGCAGTGCTCGCATTTATAAACCGGGCTACCGCTCAACAGCTTCCCGGTCATCTCCTTGATGGTTTGCAGATTGTCCCGGATCTCGCCCTCGGCCATAGCCAGTGCATACTCAATTAATTTATCCACGCCCCGGACTGACGGCCTGCGCTTAAGTTCCTGGGAAATGTATGTAACGGCGGCTTTTTCACCAT
This sequence comes from Gammaproteobacteria bacterium, assembly GCA_015661095.1. Lineage (GTDB taxonomy): Bacteria > Pseudomonadota > Gammaproteobacteria > Eutrophobiales > Eutrophobiaceae > JACVQI01. Next base: position 10,434 of record JACVQI010000027.1, on the reverse strand, counting down.
GCGTTTCTTCTATTAACCGCGTTAAGTGTAGTAAGGGTGTCATGCCACCGTATTTGCTGACGATATAACGCAAGTACTGCATACAATCTTCAATCTGTCCGAGATCGCGGTAACAGGCAACGATAACGGCGATAACCTCTGGCAGATAGTCCGGATCCTGTTTTTCAACGCGCTGGAAGGTCTTCAGTGCCAGTCCGGTTTTTCCTTCACGGCGGGCGCTCTTCCCTTCCAGCAGGCTGGCACGGATGCAATCGGGATCGATAGTTAACGCCTTCCTGATATGTTGCTGCGCGCTGGCCGTGTTACCCGCGGACTGCCCCTGATCGGCCAGTTCGCAATAAAACTGGGCGATAACGGCATTCAGATCCTGACCGTTCAGAGACTGTAGTTTCTGGGCGATGACGATAGCCTTGTCCCATTCCTTTTCCTGCTGATAGATCTCGAGTAACTTCTGATGGGCCTGAATGGCATAAGTTCGGGTAGCGGACAATTCCTTGAACAGACTCTCCGCCCGATCCAGCAGACCCGAGCTCATATAATCCATGCCCAGTTCCAGTAAGGCCAGTAAGCGCTCGTCTTCCCCCAGATTCGGCCTGGCAATCAGGTTCTGATGTATGCGGATCGCCCGATCGGTTTCACCACGCCGCCGGAACAGGTGACCCAGCGCCAGATGTGTTTCCACTGTATCGCTATCAACTTCCAGCATTTTGATAAATATTTCAATGGCCTTGTCCTGCTGTTCATTGAGGACGTAATTCAGGCCTTTGAGATATTCAGGCGGGATATTCCGCAGGGATAGGCCCGCCTGCCGGTCAGCATGCCATCGCGACGCCGACCACCAGTACCAGCCGGCGAAGATAACCAGGCTTCCGATCAGGATCCATGTCCAATCCATCAATGTATATCCTTGACTGGCAGCACTCGCAGATTGTTGATCTCTGTTTCATTGATTTTTTGCTGGCGCAGCAATCTGGCTTTCTGCCGTTTCAGATTGAGTATCACCGGCAGGATCGTCAGCCAGCCCAGTCCGATACCCAGAATCAATACTATTAATAACCAGACTGAAAACGGCAGTATCAATTGGCCCAGGAAGTAATCAAAAGCCACCAACTGATTATTGCGCAGATAAAAAGCCAGTCCGCCCAAAAATACCACGCTGACCAACGTCAGTAATATTATCCTTTTCAACGTGGAAGACATGTCACAACCTGGAGTGTTGCATAGGTCTATTCTAAAGCCATTACCTGACCTGATACAAAGCGGAATTCTGGACCGGACGAGGCCGGGAGCAGGGGGATGTGCAGAACTTTACGAATTATCAGACGCGCTGTGGCTCAAATCCCGTTTGCTTTCAATCTGGGATCCATGACCGTCAGTTATCGGCGCCCCACTATGCAGAGATTGATCGACGCGCTCCCGCAATTGCTTGCCTGGCTTAAAATGCGGAACATACTTGGCTGGCAGTGAAACCGGCTCGCCGGACTTTGGATTACGGCCAACCCGGGGCGGACGATAATGCAATGAGAAACTGCCAAAACCACGGATTTCGATACGCTCGCCGCCAGCGAGGGTTTGTCCCATGTGTTCCAGTATCTTTTTTACCGCCTCTTCCACATCTTTATACGCCAACTGGTCCTGGCGCTTGGCGAGTAATTCGATTAGTTCTGATTTGGTCATATCTACTTGCTGGTTAGTTGGCTTTCATGACCATCGACAAGCGATCCACGATGCCTATATATATAATATAACAGGAAATTATTCCTCGTTACTATCTAAATGTTCCTTCAGGATATCGCCCAGTTTTGCGCCACTGGAGGAATTCGGGGCATATTCGCGTACCGCGGCGGATTCATCGTCGGATTCCTTGGCACGGACGGACACGCTGATAGTGCGTTTTTTCCGGTCAATAGCGGTTATTTTCACTTCCAGTTCATCACCCTGTTTGACGACTGCCCGGGCATCTTCGATGCGCTTATCGTTGGAAACCTCGGAGGCCTTGAGCTGGCCTTCGATGCTCTCGGCCATTTGCACGGTTACATTTTTCGCCTCAACTTCCAGGACGGTAACCTTGACGATACTGCCTTTCGGATGTTCGGCTACATAACTGGAGAATGGATCCTTCTCCATTTGTTTGATACCGAGAGATATCCGTTCCCGCTCCGCATCCACAGCCAGCACCACGGTTTCGATCTCTTCGCCCTTCTTGTATCTGCGCACGGATTCTTCGCTTTCATCCGCCCAGGAGACGTCGGACAGATGGACCAGTCCATCTATACCACCCTCCAGACCGATAAAGATGCCGAAATCGGTGATGGATTTGATGGTACCGACAACCCGGTCGCCCTTGTTATGCACAGCGGCGAACTGTTCCCACGGATTTGGCTGACACTGTTTCATGCCGAGCGAGATCCGGCGTCGCTCCTCATCGATATCCAGGATGACAACTTCGACTTCCATGCCGACGTGGACCAGTTTGGAGGGATGCACGTTTTTATTGGTCCAATCCATCTCTGATACATGCACCAGACCTTCAACGCCCTCTTCCAGCTCAACAAAACAACCGTAATCGGCGATGTTGGTGACGCGCCCGCGTAAACGCGCGCCTTCGGGATAGCGTCGGGGTAAATCCGCCCAGGGGTCATCGCCCATCTGTTTCAAGCCCAGCGAAACCCGGTTGCGTTCCCGGTCGAATTTCAGGATCTTCACTTCGATCTCCTGGCCGATGGTGACGATTTCACTCGGGTCCTTGACCCGCTTCCAGGCCATGTCAGTAATATGGAGCAGGCCGTCAATACCGCCCAGATCCAGGAAAGCACCGTAATCAGTCAGATTTTTCACCACACCCTTCACCGTCAAGCCTTCTTTCAACTTGTCCAACAAAGCCTCGCGCTCCACCGAGTCTTCCTTCTCGACCACGGCCCGTCGGGACACGACCACATTACTGCGGCGCTGGTCAATCTTGATGACCTTGAATTCGAGCGGTTTGCCCTCGAGATAGCTGGTATCCCGGACCGGCCGGATATCCACCAGTGAACCGGGTAAAAATGCGCGGATCGATTCGATATCCACCGTAAAACCGCCTTTGACCCTTTCGGTAATGATGCCGATAACAGTCCGGTTTTCCGCATGGGCCTCTTCCAGGGTTTTCCACGCCATCAGCCGTTTCGCCTTTTCCCTTGAGAGCTGGGTTGCGCCAAAGCCGTCTTCCACGGCGTCCAGCGCCACATCGACTTCATCGCCGATGGCAACTTCCAGATTACCGTGTTCGTCGTAGAATTGCTCGATGGGTATCACACCTTCCGATTTAAGACCGGCGTTGACGATAACCATCTCGTCATAGATATCCACCACGGTGGCGCTGACGATGCTACCCGGTCGCATTTTTAACTCGATGTGACTCTGCTCAAATAACTCGGCGAAACTTTCACTCATGCAATTTAATGTATCCACTAGTTGGCTATAAATGTTGTAAATAAATAATGCTTCCGGCGATCCTCCGTTACTACGATCGCGCCCGCTGTATCGGCGTCTGTTCAGGGCAACCTGAAAACTTTTTCTACCTCCGCGGCGACACGGCTGCAAACTTCATCGATATTAAGTTCGGACGTATCGATCACGATGGCATCCGGCGCAGGTATCAAAGGAGAAATGCTTCTTCCCGCATCCCTGGCATCGCGTTCTTTTATCTCCGCCGAAAGGCGTGCGAGGTTAACACTATTTCCCTTGTCTTTCAACTGTTTATATCGTCTGTCTGCCCTGACCTCCGGACTGGCCGTCAAAAAGATTTTCAGACCCGCATCCGGGAAAACCACCGTACCCATATCCCGACCGTCTGCCACCAGGCCCGGCATCTGCCGAAACTGGCGTTGTAGCTGCAATAGCGCCTGCCGTACCGCCTTGTGGGCGGCGGCCTGCGAAGCCGTATTGCCGCAGGTTTCAGTACGGATGGCGCCGGATACATCCTGGTTACCATCCAGGATCACCCGGCTTTCTCCCCGTCCCTGTTTGAAGCTGACATCCAGGCTGGAGGCGATTTGCGCCAATTCCGCGTCATTTTCCAGTGCCACACCCCTGCTCAGGGCCACATGCGCAACCACCCGGTACAGGGCGCCACTGTCCAGCCTATGCCAACCCAGCCGGTCGGCCAGATAGCCGCACAACACCCCCTTCCCCGTACCACTGGGACCGTCGATGGTGATTACCGGGATCTCAGGCATAATCCCGTTCCCTGACTTCGATAGCGCATCCGACCTGCCGCAGCAAGTCGATAAAACCGGGGAAAGACGTATTTACATTGACACAGTCCTGAACGGTTACCGGACCAGCAGCAACCAGTCCGGCTACTGTGAAGGCCATGGCAATCCGGTGATCCGTGCAACTGTCAACGACCCCACCGGACAATTTGCCGCCTTCAACCAGCATGCCATCCGTACTGGTTTGGACCTGAATACCCAATGCTTGCAACCCGGATGCCAGCGCCTGGATGCGGTCGCTTTCCTTGACCCTTAATTCGGCCGCGCCTGACAGTCTGGTAGTGCCACTGGCGCAGGCCGCGGCGATCAGGATCGCCGGAAATTCATCGATCGCGATCGGCACCAAGCTCTCCGGGATGGCGATCCCCTGTAATTTACCGCTACGCACACGGATATCCGCGACCGGCTCGCCGGAACGGATTTGCTGGTTATGGAGCGTGATATCAGCACCCATGGCCTGGAGTATTTCGAGCACGGCATGGCGGGTCGGATTCACGCCGATTTTCTCCAGATAAAGATCCGATCCCGCGGTGATCGCGGCAGCCACCAGGAAAAATGTCGCCGAGGAGATATCCGCCGGCACCTCGATATCACGCGCCATCAATTTCTGGCTGCTGAGGCAGATCTGTTTATCCGCCTGTTCGATCCGGCAACCGAAATGGGTCAGCATCCGTTCGGTATGATCCCGGGTGGCGGCCGGTTCAATGACACAGGTCCTGCCGCTGGCGTAGAGTCCGGCCAGTAATAATGCCGACTTCAACTGGGCGCTGGCCACCGGCATGGTATAGGTGATGCCGGTCAGTTGCCGTCCGCCCCGGATATGGATAGGCAAAGTGCCGGCCTCAGTACATTCGATATCGGCCTGCATCTGCCGCAGTGGTTCGACCACCCGCCGCATCGGCCGCCGGGATAAGGAAGCGTCGCCGGTAAGTTCCGTATCAAATTTTTGCCCGGCCAGCAGTCCCGACAATAACCGGACCGAAGTGCCGGAATTGCCCAGATACAGTGCTCCGGCCGGAGGTTGCAAGCCATGCAGGCCGACACCATGCACGGTCAGTTCATGCGGGCCGTGCCGATCCACGACCACACCCATGGCCTGCAACGCCTGCATGGTCGCTAGGGTGTCGGCGCCGTCGAGAAATCCGCTGACATGGGTGGAACCTTCGGCAATGGCAGCCAGCATCAAGGCGCGGTGCGAGATCGATTTATCCCCGGGTATGCGCAAATGCCCCTGCAGGGGTCCGGCGCCCTTGACCAGATAATCGATGCGACGGGTGCTATTGGACATTGCGGGATGCCAAAGCGATTTTGTATCTCATAAAACTCTCGATCAGCCTGCGTTTACTCGCTGCTTTCCACTTTCCGCTTCCCATTTTCCAGTTTATTGCGGATGAACTCATCACGGGAGTTTTTCGCCCGGGAAAAAATCGCCAATAATGCGTCACCATTACCGGAAGCGATGGCGTGCTTGATGTCCCGGATATGTGTATCAAATAATTCCAGCACACTGATCAGGTTGTCGCGATTGGCCATGCAGATATCGGCCCACATCCGCGGATTGCTGGAGGCAATGCGGGTGAAATCGGTGAAGCCACCCGCTGCATAACGGAAGATTTCGTCCCGGGTCTGCATGCCCGCCAGACAGTCCACCAGAGCATAGGCGAGCATATGCGGCAGATGGCTGGTGGCGGCCAGGATCTGGTCATGATGTTCAATCGTCATGGTCACCACTCTGGCACCGGTGGCTTCCCACATTCTGGTCACACGTTGCAGATGTCCCGCGTCCTGTTGCGGCAGGGGGGTCAATATCGCCAGGTGATCTTCATACAACTCTGCGAAAGACGCCTCCACCCCGCTCTTTTCCGTGCCTGCGATCGGATGGCCCGGTACGAAGCGGCGTAATTGCTCCGGGGTCAAAGTGTCCGTGCAGGCTTTGACCACGCTACCCTTGGCGCTGCCGACATCGGTCAGAGTCGCCGTCGGAATGATGGCGGTTTGCATCTGTTGTAGTAATCGCGCGGTTGTGGACAGCGGCGTAGCCAGGACGATCATGTCGGCATCCCGGACAACTGCGGCGGGTTGCATGGCATAGCTATCTATCACTCCCAGTGCCTGTGCCGTGCGCAGATTATCCTCATTGCGGCCATACCCGACGATGGTCTCGCACACACCCGCGCGCCGCAACGCCCGTGCCAGGGAACCGCCGATCAGACCGACACCGAGAATCGCCAACCGCTTGATGTGTAGTTTGTCAGTTGTCATAGCACATCAGGTGACCGGTAAACTGTCCACTCCGATAATTTAACTTTCCACTTTCCACTTTTTACTTTTCACTTCGATAGTATCCCGGCCAGGGCGGTGAGAAAACGGTCATTTTCCTGTTCACGACCAATGGTGACCCGCAGATGATTGGGCAGGCCGTAACTGGCGACAGGTCTGACGATAACCCCCGCCCGCAGTAATTGCTCATAGATCGGCTGGGCATTCTGCTCCATATCGATGCAGAGAAAATTGGCGCTGGAGGGGATAAAGTGTATGCCCATGCTGTCGAGCCCGGCGATGAGCTGGCGCATGCCGGCCTGATTAAACCGAACCACCTGTTCGATATGCGCCTGATCCTGCAGCGCGATGACGGCGGCCCGCAGGGCAATGCTATTGACATTGAACGGTTGCCTGACCCGGTTCAGCAGATCGGCTAGTTGCGGATGGGAAACGGCGTAGCCAACCCGCAAGGCGGCCAGACCATAAGCCTTGGAGAAGGTGCGCGCGACGATCAGATTCCGGTAGCGGTCCAGCCACTGGACACAATCCGGATAGTCTCCGCCGTAGGCATATTCATAATAAGCCTGGTCCATTAACACGATCACTTGCTCCGGCACCTGGTCCAGAAATTCCTGCAACTCACCCGTACTCAGACAGGTACCGGTGGGATTATTGGGATTGGCGATGAATACCAGCCGTGTATCCTCGGCGATTGTGGTCAGTATGGCTTTCAGATCATGGCCATAATTTTTCGCCGGTGTGACGATGCCCCGGGCGCCGACCGCCTGGGTTACGATTGGATAAATCGCAAAGGCATGTTCAGAAAAAACACTGCTGTGCCGCTCCGTCAGAAAGGCGCGCGCGGCGAATTCAAGGATGTCATTGGAACCGTTACCCAGAGTAATCTGATCGAGCCTGACACCGTGAATTTCAGATAAAGCCTGTTTCAGGATATAGCCGTTGCCATCCGGATAGCGATACAAATCCGTCATGGCGGGCATTGCCTCGATAACCCTTGGACTGGGACCCAGGGCATTTTCGTTCGAGGCCAGTTTGATGATATTGCTGATCCCGAGTTCCCGCTCCAGTTCCTCGATCGGTTTGCCGGGCTGATAGGGTTGCAGGCCGGCTATACCCGGCACCGCCAGTTTCAAAAAATCACAACTCATAGACTGTTATCTACTAGAGCACCGCGCGCGGGTAAGAACCCAGCAGTTTGACCATGGCCGCCCTCTGCTCGAGTTGGTGTAAGGCCGCGGCGACATTCTGGTCCTCGACATGGCCTTCAACGTCGACGAAAAATACATAATCCCACATGCCCCGCCGCGACGGGCGCGATTCGATCCGCGTCATGCTGACTTTGTGATCAGCGAAACAGGCGAGCATCTCGTGCAAGGCGCCGGGTTTATTCGGCGTGGAAAAGAGTAACGAGGTCTTGTCGTAACCGCTGCGGGGTACGGCCTGCGTGCCGATTACCATGAAACGGGTGGTATTGATGGGATCATCCTCGATATTCCGCGCCAGAATGCCCAGACCGTACAGATCGGCAGCCGTTTCACTCGCCACGGCGGCGGCAGCCGGATCCTTGCCCGCCAGTTGCGCCGCTTCGGCGTTGCTGTTGACGGCGATACGCTCCACATCGGGCAAGTGATTGTCCAGCCAGGCCCGGCATTGGCCGAAGGACTGCTGATGCGAATAAATCCTGGTGATGGCATCCAGACTGGCGGCCTTACTTAACAGGTGCTGGTTGATGCGCACCTCGATTTCCCCGCAGATCTTCAGATTCGAATTGATCAGCAGGTCATGTGTGTGATTGATGACGCCCTCAATGGAATTTTCGATCGGCACGACACCGTAATCGCAGTTGCCGGATTCCACTTCCCGAAACACCTGATCGATGCCGGACAATGCGGTCGTTAAAACCGACTGGCCGAAATGTTTCAGGGTCGCGGCCTGGGTAAAAGTTCCGGCCGGTCCGAGGTAGGCGATATTCAACTGTTCTTCCAGGGCCAGACAGGCGGAAATGATCTCCCGGAACAGGCGCGCGACCTGCTCATCCGGCAATGGTCCCGGGTTGGCATCGGTGACGCGTTTCAGTATCTGTGCTTCCCGCTCCGGACGATAGAACGAGGTCTGGCCGGCACTGTTACTTTTGATTTCCCGCACCTGGATAGCCAGGGCGGCACGTTTGCTGATCAGCTCCAGTAACTGGTTATCGACAGCATCGATGCTTTTGCGGATTTGTTCAAGTGTGGAGTCATTGGACATGGCCGGCAAGGATACCGTAGTCGGAGTTTACTTGGTAGCCTGGAATAAGTGTGAGGAGTGGTAACTGAAGTGAGGAGAATCGTAGGGCGGATTGAACGGATGTGAAATCCGCCAACAATTGAATAATAATGATGTCGGATTTCTCTACGCTCAATCCGACCTACACTTTACCTCACACCCCTCACTCCTGACTCCTCACTCTTCACACCTCACTTCACATATTTATCCGTGTTTCCGTTCAAACTCTTGCATTAAAGTTATCAATGCATCTACTCCTTCCATGGGCATGGCATTATAGATACTGGCGCGCATACCGCCGACGCTGCGGTGCCCTTTCAATGCCTCCAGACCGGCTGCTTTCGCTTCCTGCAGGAACTTGCCATCCAGGTTCGCATCCTTCAGCGTGAAGGTCACGTTCATGCGCGAACGGTAGCGCTTGTCCACCGGGTTTTGATAGAACCCGCTGGCATCGATAGCAGCATACAACTTACCGGAGCGCTTGATGGCATTCTGTTCCATGGCCTTCAAGCCGCCTTCCGCCTTGATCCATTTGAAGACCAGGGCGGCGATATACCAGCTAAAGGTCGGCGGGGTGTTGGACATGGATTCGTTGGCCGCCATATGGGCGTAATCCAGCAACGATGGCAGATGCGCCGATTCCGTCCCGATCAGATCCTCGCGGATGATGACCAGCACCAGGCCGGCCGGGCCGATGTTTTTCTGCGAACCGGCGATGATGATACCGAACTTCGAGACATCGATGGGCCGGGACAGAGCGTGCGAGGTCATATCGGCCACCAGCGGCACCGCACCGACATCAGGTATAGATTGGAACTCGACACCGCCGATGGTTTCATTGGAGCAGTAATAGACATAGGCCGCATCCTTATCCAACTGCCAGGTGCTGCGCTCCGGGATGGTCATGTAATTCTGTTCCTTGGAAGTGGCCGCGACGCGCACCTTGCCGTGTCGTTGCGCCTCCTTGTATGCCTTCACCGACCAACTGCCGGTATGGATGTAATCAGCGGACTTGCCGCCTTGCAACAGATTCATTGGCACCATGGCGAACTGGCTGGTGGCGCCCCCTTGCATGAACAATACCTTGTAATTACTGGGGATGCCGAGGACATCGCGCAGATCAGCTTCGGATTCCTCCGCCAGAGCGATGAATTCCTTGGAGCGATGGCTGACTTCCATGACGGACATACCGGTGCCGTTCCAGTCCAGAAATTCCTCCTGGGCTTTTTTCATGACCGGTCTGGGCAGCATCGCCGGACCGGGAGCAAAGTTGTATACGTTTTTCATAAATTATCTCTGATGTCGAAAGAAGGGTATTAGGCTGAAGGGGTTTAGGCTGAAGGTAAAACTTCATGCCGAACATCCTTCAGACTAATGTCCTTCAGCCTTCAGTCTGATTTTCTTCAGCCTGGTCTTCATCGCCGTTCTTCATATCGAGGATCCGTTCCATACCGGCCAGAAGTTCGCCTTCCTTGAGTCTGACCAGATGAACGCCCTTGGTATTCCGGCCCACTATCGATATGTCTTTGACCGGCGTGCGGATCAAGGTCCCCTGATCGCTGATCAGCATGATTTCGTCATCCGGATTCACCATTTCGGCGCCCACCGCCTTGCCGTTCCGCTCATCTGTCTG
>JACVQI010000156.1 GCA_015661095.1 Gammaproteobacteria bacterium | reverse complement strand
GGGGATTTCTCACCCCCAGCCGTGGCTATGGCTATCCGGGATGGCAGGAGGCTGAGAAAGGGAACAATTTTTGTAGATTGAGGGAAAATTACCGACCCCAGAAAAAAAACCGCTCCACGCGGACGGGGCGATGCAGAGATGAGGATGCACGTATCGCGTGGAGCGGTGGGTTACACCTGATGATCGAAGTAGATCTTCAGATTACTTCTCACCTAACTTCATTCACAATTTATAGACTACTTGAAGATTGCTTTTTAACATTGATTTAGATCAATGATTATCCAGAAGCAACTTCGACGCTCACAAATAACAGATTAGGCGCCCTGTTTTTAAAATCTGATTGGGAAAATATTACTGATTTTTCCAGACCGGCGAGCGTTTCTCCAGAAATGCCCGCAGCCCTTCCCGCGGATCCTCGCCTTGCATAAGTTGCTGCAGGTAAAAATTTTCGACCCAGTCTAATTTTGACCGGACCCGTTCTAAATATTCGTGGCGGGCCGCTGCCACCGCATGCCGCAGTGCAAAACTGCTACGCGGTAGTAATTGCGTCTCTATGTATAGCTTCGCGGCCTGCTCCGGATGTTCGGCTATGGTCATAATCAAACCCGCGGCGAGGGCCTCTACGGCATCCATACTGCGCCCGGAAAACAACAGGTCTTCGGCCCGGGCCTGGCCGATGCGTTCCGGCAGCAAGCAGGAAGCGGCCGGCGCGAAGACCCCTAACTGGATTTCGGGTTGCGCGAACTGCGCATCCGGCGCGGCAAAGATGAAACTGCCGGCACAGGCCACTTCCAGGCCGCCACCGAGACAATAGCCCCGCACGGCAACCAGGATAGGCAGTGGAAACGCTATCATGCCCTGTAACAAGCCATGCAGGGTCTTCAACATTGCCGCGCACTGCTCCGGTAAATGCTCCTCAACACTGGCGCCAAAACTGAAATTCGGTCCGTCCGCGTCGATCAGCACCGCCGCCAGATCCCGCGTTTGCTGATGGTCAGCCAGCGCCGCTCGCAAGGCATTGAGCATGGCGGCATCGACAATATTTTTTTTGGGTCGCGCCAGCGTCAACCGCAGCAGGCGGTCATCGTTTTCAAGGGTTATCCGTAATGGGGAATCACTCTTTGCCATTACTGGTTACCCGGCATCAGGCTGTCGATCAATTCCGGTGACCAGGGGGCGCCTTTGGCCAGGGCCAGCCGCAGGGCGATGAAATTGATCTCCCGGCCGGTTTCCCGGGTACCTTCATTAAAGGCACGAAATCCAGCCCGGGCCTCATTCATCATGTTCAATGCCAGCCAGGCCCGGGAATTTTCCTTGTCGCTGTCCCAGGCCCGGAGCTTCGGCTTGCGCAGTTCTTCCAGGCTTTTACTCACGCATTCGGGGAAAGTCAGCAATAATTTCGTGCACAGCCTTTCAACCTTGTCATCAAGCAGCGATAAATCCACCACGCCATCCCGGATCAGTTGTTTCCCGGCTGCGAGTTCCGCGCCGGTCCTGAATTCACCATGAATGATGCGGCCATATTCATCCAGATAGCGGTCGGTGATCACCGTGGGATTGGCGATGAATTTAGCGCCGATTCTGAGGGCCGGTACGATGTCATGACAGATACCCAGACGATACGCTTTGTGCGCGGAAAACGGTTCGCACAAGACCCCGGAAACCATGGCCTGTTCACAGCCGATCATGACCGGCAGAAAATCCGTGGCGCCGCCAATGGCCGCCGAGCCGTGCTTGGGCCCGGCCTGGCCGAAATTGGCCAGGTCCTGGACCACGGTAAAATCACAGGCCATGCCGATTTCCTGGCCGCCGCCGATCCGCATGCCGTTAACCCGGCAGATTACCGGTTTATCGCAGGTCAGAATAGAAGACACCATGTCATTAAACAGGCGCATGTACTGGCGGTATTCCTGGGGATTGCCGGCGTAATATTCGGCATATTCCCGGGTATTGCCGCCGGTGCAAAACGCCTGGGTCCCGGCCCCGGTAAACACGACGGCATTGACATCCCGGGCATTACTGGCGGAGCGAAAGGCGAGTATCACCGCCTTAACCATGTCCGTGGTATAGGAATTGAACTGGGCGGGATTATTCAGCGTGATCCATGCATTATATAAGCCGTCTACCACCGTACCGGCGGTGTCCCGGGCCGGCCGTTTTTCGAATAACACGCCTGTATGCCCGGTACGCGGGACAATATCATGGTCTATTAATTTAACTGGTGCGGTGCGGTCAGCTACTCCGGCAGTGGTCTCACTCATAATCTTTCCTCATGGCTGTCATTATTAAGGCACGAGCACGGCGCGCTCAGTCAACTGGTGCTCGCGGGCCGCTGCAAAAACGGCATTGATGTCATCCAGTGGATGTAATCTGACAAACGGTTGCATGTGCACCTGGCCGGATAATACCAGTTCCAGGGCGGCGGGATAATGCTCCGGCAGGCAGCCCCAGTTACCCTGGGCACGGGCATTGAACGCCATCAGATTGGACAGCCGTAAGGATGGTTTCTCCAGGGTGAACCCAACCACGGCCAGATGAGCGCCATAGGTCAACAGTTCAAAGGCCGTACCCTGCCCCGCCAGCGTGCCTGAACATTCGAAGATCTTCCATTCCGTTATCCGTAGTCCCTGCGCCTGCGCAAATCCGATGACCTGCTTTTTCAGGGCGCGGCCGTCGTACTCCCGGGCATTCAAGGTCAAGGCCGCGCCATAACCGGCCAGTAAATCCAATTTCTGCTGATCCACATCAATGGCCACGACTGTGGCACCCATGGCCCGGGCGATTTGTACCGCATAGCCCCCGACACCGCCCACACCGATGACGATGGCCAGGTCCCGCTCCTGGATGCCCGCCAGCATAGCCGCCTGAAAAGGAGTGGTGACGGCATCCGCCAGTACCGATACCTCCGCCAGCGTCAGGTTCGCGGCTCGCAGCCGGCCGGTATCGACCGGACAAATGCCATGCGCTGGGACGGTGATATGGCTGGCAAAGCCGCCATGGATATCGTTTCCCGGCATTTTCTGGGCACGGCAGATAGTCCCCAGACCGCGCTGGCATAAATCGCACACTCCGCATGGGATTACCGCCGGAATGATCACTGATTGCCCTATCAGGCCGGCCCGGTCCGGCCCCGTGGCAACCACCAGGCCACTGATTTCATGCCCCAGTGTCAGGGGCAATGCGTGTTTGGTTTTAATCCCATCATAGTAATAGCCGAGATCGGTATGACACACCCCACAGCCGGCAATCTCTACCATGACCTCGCCGACACCCGGACTCTCCGGGATAAATTGTTCCTGGCGGAATGGTTCGCCTGCGGCAACCATTGACCAGCGCTGACCTGAAATACCCATAGATCCCGGCCTGAATGATTTCAAATAATAAATTTTCTGTATTAACTGCTACAATACATATTATTTAATCCAGGCTTCTATGATTATGATAATAATCAAGAATTACACCGGTCCACACCGGAAGAGATGCTTCCACAATCAGGCTGCCAGGAGTTATTGATATCAAGCTGTAGATGCTGGCACACTCGCCATAAATGTTCAGCCCACAGACCAGATAAATCTGAAGCTTAATTTATAGGGAATAATAAAAAAATGCGCACGCATCTCGACATCCTGCTGGTCGAAGACCTGGCGGATGACAGGGACTTAATCAGTCACCTGCTGAAAAAACGCATGGATAATGTCCGCATTACCTGCGAAGACAAGCGCAGCGAGGTCATCAAATTATTAAATAACAAGACCTTTGACCTGCTCATCGTCGATTACTTCCTGAAGGGCTATACCGGACTGGAGCTAATCGACGAAATCAGAGGACTGAAGGGTTTCGATATACCCATCATCATGGTCACGGGGGATGAAACCGAAGGGGTGGCGCTGCAATCGATACAGCATGGCGTGGATGATTTCGTCATCAAGACTCTGAAAGGCATCAAGGAACTCCCGGACATCATACACCGGGCGATCAAAAGAGCGGACATCCACAAAATTAAGTTCACTTCGGAAAACAGGATCATTGATACCGGAGAGATTTTCCAGAACTTATATGAAAATGCCTCGGAATTGATCTTTACCATCTGGCCGGACGGCACTTTCGTCAACGTCAACGAAGCCACATTGAATACCCTCGGCATTGTCCGGCGCGACGTCGGTATCAAGAATTTCGTCGAGTTTATCGATAGCACCTGCCGGGGCCAGTTCAAATCAGCACTGAATAAATTGTTCAGCAACCAGAACAGCGCTGATATCGAGCTGGTATTAAGAAGCAGCGATAACAAGACCATCAATGTCACCGGTCATGGCCATCCGCATCAGGTCAACGGCAAGGTCGTGGCGACCAACTGGATCTTTCGGAATGTGACATCGGAAAAGTACATGGAGTCCCTGCTCTGGGATGATTACAATCAATACTCCGGTATCTTCGACTATATCCCGGTCGCGGTGATGTTGAGCGATCGCCGCGGCGTAATCCTGCAGGCCAATACCCAGGCCTGCTCACTGCTCGGTTATGCCACCAGCGAGCTGCAAGGTCTGCATATCGAGAACATCACCCATCCCGATGATATTCAATTAAGCCTTGAGCATCACAAAAAACTCATGACCGGACAACTGGAAAAATACACAATCGAAAAACGCTATAAACGCAAAAACGGAGATTATATATGGACCGAAATTTCCGGCTCCCTGGTCAAAAACTCGAAAGGCGACCCCCTGTATGGCATCGCTCATATCAAGGACATCTCTGAATTAAAACATTTTGAGGAGCTGCTGGGAAAACTGGCACAGGATCTGATCAGCGTTAAGGGCGATTATATCTTTGACAGACTGTCGGCAAGGCTGATTGAGTTACTGCATTCCGATTATGTCTTCATCGCATACATACGCCAGGACGCGGCCAGGCAGAAGGTCAGTACGCTGCTATTCCGGGACAAGGTGAAGAACAATCCGGAATCCGGTTTCAGCTTCCCGGAAGAATTACTGCAGGAACTCATAGCCGAGGATGAACTGGTCGTCAGCAACCAATAC
>JACVQI010000155.1 GCA_015661095.1 Gammaproteobacteria bacterium | reverse complement strand
TTCCCACAGGTGTTTATCAATGGTGAATTGATCGGCGGCTGTGATATCACCCTGGATCTGCACCAGAAGGGTGAATTACAGAAAATGCTGGATGCCGCGGCCCGCGCGAAAGCCTAATCCGCGTTCCTCATTTATCCGAAGATGGTCGCGTTGAGACACCTCAACGTGACCGTTGAGCCTGTAGAAAAAGTCACATGCGAAAAGTGTTCGCAATAAGAAACGATTTGAGCAAAGATCATTTCGGTTTTGACGTCGAAGATTACCTGCATCACGATTTTCTTATAGGAGACCTCAAGGACGAGGATGATGGCATTTATTTGGACGATCTCGAAGTATTTACGGATTTCAGTGATGGGCTGAAATTGGCCGCAAAATAGCTTTTTCTACAGGCTCGTTGGGCTGTGGCTCCAACGGTGCACAAGTCGGGTTGCGACTCTGCTCACGACCTGCCCTTCCTACTGAAATTCAACGAGGCGTTCTTGCACTAATCTTCCTGTCATCGTAACCTGTCGCCGCAATGGAACCCTTCTTCAAATACTACATCGCCACGTGGGGTATCGCCTGTCTGGTCGCTCTTGGTCTGCTTCTGCGCGATCTCGCCGCGTTTGCCATTGGCCGCCGCAGCTATTGGCATTTTCTCGGCGAGCCCTGGAAACTGGCCACCTTCATCGCCGGCGCCGCGTTGATCACACTGGTCGCCCCTTATACCGGCGACCCGACCTGGGATTACGTCGACGGCCTGTTCATGTCGGTCTTCTGTTTCACCACCGCACCGTGGGTGGTTGCCACACTGTTCTTCACGGTGCGCCGGCAGGCCACCTGGACTGAAGCGTACGTCGTGCTATGCGCATGGCTTTTCTCGGCAAGCTGGTCTTACGACATCTATCTGGTCTGGCGGGATGGTTATTATCCGTCTACCTGGTTCGCCAACCTGTTTGCTTCTTCGGTCATCTATCTGGCTGCCGGGCTGTTCTGGAACCTGGAGTGGCAGCGCGGGCGCGGCGTCATCTTTTCCTTCATGCGCGACGGATGGCCGTCGCGGCCGGCGGAGTCCGGTTTCTTCCGGCTGCTTGGCTACGCAGTGATCTTCGCCGTGCCCGCGATCGCGGCGGTTCTGATGTTCATGCTCGGGTGACTCCACGTTCCCGAGGTTCGATCAGGGATAGGTGGTGGCAGGATTCTTGTCCCTGTCCGCGAGAGGCAGTCTTGGCTTTGACTGTCGTTAGGCTTTCCGCGTCTACCCGGTCACTGCCCAACAGGCCGCGCATCCGGGCTTGCCTGATACTGAATTTCTGCTTTAGGACAGGCTAAAACAATTAACCCAGGATAAAGAAACAAACACCCATGTACAACATACTCTTACTACTGCATGTGCTGGCGGCGACGATCTGGACCGGCGGTCACCTGGTGCTGGCGTTAGCCGTGCTGCCGGGAGTGCTCAAACGTAAAGCACCCGCTGAGTTATTACGGTTCGAGTCTGCCTTCGAAAAAATCGGCATACCGGCGTTGCTGATTCAGGTCGGTTCTGGTTTAGCACTCGCTTATCGAGTGTTGCCGGATGTACAGCAGTGGTTCGCCTTTGCCGATCAAACCTCCCGGTTGATCGGTACCAAGCTCGCGCTGCTGGCGCTGACCATGCTGCTCGCGGCTGACGCACGGCTGCGGATCATCCCCAGACTGTCTGAGAAAAATCTGACCTCATTGGCCTGGCATATCATTCCCGTGACGGTGGTTTCGGTATTGTTTGTCGTCGTCGGCGTTTCATTCCGGACCGGCTGGTTGTACTGAAACCCGATGGGGGGAATGATTCCCCGACATCTGTTCCGCATGGCCGGGTCAGATTAACTCGTGACCTTATTGCGTAGATAGACGGGCAGGGCCTGTTCCGCCGGTACGGCGGCGCCGGCCGCATAGGCCCGGAGTGCCAGCGGGATGATATCCCGAGCATGCGGATAGGCCTCACCCTGATGTCCGATGAGATGGCCATTAACTGCCTGACTCAGTTCCTGAGCGTAGGTATTCCAGCCGCTGCCGACCCCGAACCATTGCCGATCAGCCGGCGCTGTCACCTGGTCCGGTTTGCTGACGGCTTCCGCGCTGACTGCTTCGACAACATTATCCCGGACCTGATACAAGCCCCAGTAGACCTCGCCCATACGGGCATCAATGGCACTGAGCAGGTAATCTGATTGACTTACTGCACCTTGCGCCAGTATTGCGAGTGTCGAGATCGGGATAACCGGTAAATCAACTGCGAAGGCCAGACCCTGAATCACGCCGGTGGCGATGCGGACCCCGGTGAAGGCCCCCGGTCCACGGCCGAAGGCGAGGCAATCGAGACTGCCGAGTTTTATTTCCGCCTCGGCCAGCAGCGCGTCCACCATCGGCAGAATCAGTTCCGCGTGCTGTCTGGGCGCGAATTCATAACGGCTGCTAAGCGCGCCGTCCAGGAACAGCGCCGCGGAGCAGGCTTCAGTTGCAGTGTCGATGGCGAGTAGTTTCATAATGCCCTGATCATAAAGTTATAAAGAATAAGTTGAAAGGGTAAAGTGAAAACTAAAAGAACAAAGTACAGTTGCACACGGAGTTGTTACTTTGTTGATGGTAACTCGCATATAATGCCGCCATGTTCAAACCATACGAATTGTTCATCGGCCTGCGCTATGTGCGCGCCAAACGCCGTAATCACTTCATTTCATTCGTGTCGCTCTCTTCGATCCTTGGCGTCACGCGCGGGGTCACGGCCCTGATTGCGGTCTTGTCGGTGATGAACGGTTTCGAAAAGGAAGTGCAGGAGCGCACCCTGGAAATGATGTCCCACGCCACCCTGGTGCAACGCGATGGGGAGTTGTCCGATTGGCAGCAGGTCGTGCAAACACTCGAATCCCACCCCGGTGTGGCCGGTGCCGCCCCCTATGCCCAGTTGGAAGGTATGTTGTCCCGCAAGGATAAGATGAGTGGAGTGCTGATCCGCGGTATTGTGCCGGAACCTTAACGGCGGGCACCTATGGCATCATCATCGGCAAGGAATTGGCCGACAAACTCGGCGTGGTTGCCGGCGACCGCCTGATCTTATTACTGTCGGGCAGTATCCCCGAACGCAGACAATTCACGGTCGCCGGGATATTCCAGACCGGGATGAATGAATTCGATAATAATCTGGCCGTCATACATATGACCGATGCCTTGCAACTTACCAAACGGGAGGGGCCGGATGGCGTGACCATCAAAACGATCGACGCCATGCAAGCACCGTCGATCAGCCGGGCAGCGGCCTTAGGTTTGAACGGACAGTTCGGGGTCATTGACTGGACGCAGCGGAACAGAAACTTTTTCTTTGCCTTGAAGACGCAGAAACTGGTGATGTTCGTCATCCTCAGCCTGATTATCGCTGTTGCGGCGTTTAACATTATCGCGACGCTGGTCATGGTGGTGGTCGACAAACAGGCGGATATCGCCATCCTCAAAACACAGGGGGCTACGCCGCGCAGCATTATGAAGATCTTCATCGTCCAGGGAATAATTATTGGTCTGACAGGTATGATCCTGGGCGATATCCTGGGGATCTGGCTGGCGCATCATATCGACAGCCTTATTGGCCTGGTGGAATCAACCTTCGCCATCAAAGTACTGCCTTGCGATGTCTATATGATCTGTGACTTTCCGACCGATATTCAATGGTCCGATGTCGCCCTGATCAGTCTGCTTGCCTTTGCGCTGTGTCTGACGGCAACCATTTACCCGGCCTGGCGCGCGGCCGCCACGCAACCGGCGGAGACTTTACGTTATGAATAACCCGCGCAATCGTTGCAAACAGAACGGGGAACCGTCCTGATGTTCCGACCTTTCGAAGCATTCATCGGTTTGCGCTATGTGCGTGCCAAACGCCGCAATCATTTTATTTCGTTTATTTCGTTTTCATCTGTCCTCGGCGTCACTGTTGGTGTCATGGCGGTGATTACGGTATTGTCAGTCATGAACGGATTTGACGAGGTGATGACCACCCGTACGCTGGCCATGGTGTCCCATGCCACCATCACCAAAACCGATGGACCTTTTACTGACTGGGAAGCTGTCGCCAGGCAGGTGCAGACCCACCCGGAAATCAGCGGGGTTGCCCCGTATTTCACGGCGGAGGCCATGTTAAGCCATGAGGACCACAGCAGTGGCGTGTTCGTGCAGGGTATATTGCCCGCCTATGAAAACAAGGTATCGGAAATTTCCGGCAAAATGCTTCTGGGTGATTTTAATCTGCTGCAACCGGGCGCCTATGGCATCATCATCGGCAAGGAGTTATCCGAACATCTCGGCATACTGACCGGCGCCAGAGTGACACTTGTGACTACCGCGGCCAACAACACACCGTTTGGCGTTATCCAGCGTTCGAAACGTTTCACCGTCGTCGGGATCTTCGAGGCCGGTATGCATGAGTTCGACAGCACCATGGCATTGATCAATCTGGAGGATGCCAGGAAACTGTATCGCCAGGAAGCGCCACAAGGCTTGCGCATAAAAACCACTGATGTCATGCGGGCAGCCGCGATCAGTAAGGCGGCGTTGCAACAGGCGCCGGGAAAATTCGAGGTGGTCGACTGGACGGAGCGTAACCGGAATTTGTATCGTGCCTTGAAAACGGAAAAGATCGCGATGTTTATCATCCTCGCTTTGATTGTCGGTGTGGCGGCCTTTAATATCGTTTCCGCTCTGGTCATGATGGTGGTGGACAAGCAGGCCGATATCGCCGTGTTGATGACGTTGGGCGCCAGTCCGCGCAGCATTATGAAAATCTTTGTCGTGCAGGGCATCTGCATCGGTCTGCTCGGCTTGTGTTCCGGCGACATCCTCGGTATCTGGCTGTCAAAATATATCGATACTATCGTAAAGACCTTCGAAGCGGTCACCGGTGTGGCAGTGCTGCCCTGCGACGTTTATTATGTCTGTGAATTCCCGTCAGCCATGGCCTGGAGTGATGTCATCAATATCAGTATTGTTACCTTTCTCTTATGTCTGACGGCAACCGTTTATCCCGCCTGGCGCGCCGCGCGGATCCGGCCGGTAGAGGCCTTGCGTTATGAATAATCATTCGGCGGTAGCCTGCACGGGATTAAAAAAATCCTACAGTGACGGAGTACTCAAGGTGGAAGTGCTCAAAGGAGTTGATCTGCGCATCCCGCAGGGTGAGTGTGTGGCGATAATTGGCGCTTCCGGTTCCGGTAAGAGCACCTTGCTGCATTTGCTTGGCGGTCTCGATGAGCCGACGGCGGGGGAGGTGGTCATTGCCGGGACGGCCTTGGCGGGACTATCCGAAGCGGTGAAAAGCCGGATCAGGAATCTGAGTGTCGGTTTTGTTTACCAGTTTCATCACCTGTTGCCGGAATTTACCGCGCTGGAAAACGTCGCCATGCCGCTGGTGATCCGAGGCATCGATATCAAAACGGCGGAACAGGCGGCGATTGCCGTGCTCGACAGCGTCGGCTTGACGGAGCGGGTACAACACAAGCCGGGCGAATTATCCGGCGGGGAACGGCAACGAGCGGCCATCGCCCGGGCCATGATCACCAAACCGAGGTGCATACTCGCGGATGAACCCACCGGCAATCTGGATGAACATACCGCAGCGCAAGTCTTCGATGTCATGCTGGAACTTAATCGGCAATCCGGTGTGAGCCTGATTATGGTGACTCACAATCTGAGTCTGACGAAACGGTTTGATCGAGTGTTGACGCTTAAGGAAGGTTTATTGGTTGAATAATCGTTTGCTTTCCTTGTAGTCAGTTAGTGTAGGTTGGGCTGAATGAAATAAAGCCCGACTTATCTGCTGCGCCATGGTGGGCTTCGTGCCTCAGCCCACCCTACGCTTATTTGCCTGCTTTCTTGCTTCCCATTTTCTGATAGCCGCGGTACGCCACAACCATCTGACCAGGAAATATCCACCCGCGGCTGTCGCGGTGCTGTAAGTCAGACAGCCGAGTAATATGGGTTGCCAGATTTCATGCAGCGTTTCCTCGGCCCAGATAATGGTAAATTCAAAGTCAAACGGTTGCGGTGGTACGTTCAGGATAAACGCCCCCGTTTTATAGGCAAGGAACAGGTATGGCCCCAGGGTGAACGGATTGGTCAGCCACACCAGGATCACGGCCAGGGGCAGATTTACGCGCGAAAAATAATTGCGAATATGGCTGCAAACAGCATGTGGGCTGGTACGGGGGTGAAGGCGGCAAATAAACCAACAGCCACACCGCCGGACGCGGAGCGGCGGTTGATATGAAACAGATTGGGATCATGGAGTAATGTCCCTAGAATCCGCAAATGCTTATGCTCCCGGATCACGTGATGCGCGGGCAATATGCGTTTGAAGAAGCCTTTTAATCCCATGATTATAAAACTGGCAGGTTTGTCTGTTAGAAAAAGCGCGCTATTATACTCAGGAAACTCTGAATAATTCAGAGATTCTCTAAATATCACATTAAAGGACTTGATGCATGCGTACAGGAAGTAGTCTCTTTCTCCTCGGTATTCTGCTGCTAATCCAACTGCCGTATTTGCCGCCGCTGGCACTGGTCGCATTGTTGCCGTTAGCCGTAATACTGCTGTTTAAACGCAGTTACTGGCGCTGGCCAGCCTGGTTCTTGTGCGGATTTCTCTGGACCCTGCTACGGGCTGATTGTATGTTATCCGACCGCCTCGACAAGCAGATCGAAGGTCAAATACTACTGGTTGAGGGCAAGGTGGTTTCTTTGCCGGAAAAGTTTACGACCGTCATGCGCTTTGATTTGCAGGTGGATCGGTTGGCAGATCCAGGCGGCAAAGACTATCAACATCCGGACACAATCCGCTTGAACTGGTATCGCCCCTATCCTGAACTGCAACCTGGAGAGCACTGGCGCTTGCAGGTCAAACTGAAACGACCTTATGGTTTCATGAATCCCGGCGGGTTCGATTACGAAGGATACCTGTTTCAAGCAGGACTCGGTGCGACCGGCTATATCGTCAACAGGGAGGATAATGTCCGTCTAGCCGGCGCCAGTAATTTTTACATCCACCAAATCCGCTTCCGGATTCGGAGTATGTTAGAACGGTTACTGGGTGACGACCCAATGTTATCCCTGGTAGCCGGATTGGCGATTGGAGACAGGAGCGGGATTACGCCGCAGCAATGGCGCATCCTCACAAATACCGGCATCAATCACCTGCTGGCTATATCCGGATTTCATATCGGCATGGTTGCGGCGTTCGGGTTTTTTATCACACGCTGGCTGTGGCCGCTGTGTGTCGGCATGTCTCGGACCCTGGCCGGACCACGTGTGGCGACCGTTGTAGCAGCAGTTTCGGCCCTGTTGTATTCAGCGTTGGCCGGATTTTCCATTCCTACACAACGCACTGTGATAATGCTGGGTGTTGTCTTATTACTGACGGGATTGAACCGTATGACGCGCAGCACTAATATTCTGGCGCTGTCCTTGATCGTTATTCTGATAGTCGACCCCTTCGCGGCCATGTCTGTCAGCTTCTGGCTTTCCTTTCTGGCCATCGCCGTGATCCTGTACAGCATGTCCAGCCGTGTCGGGGTGACGGGGTTCTGGTGGCGCTGGGGTCATGTGCAATGGGTGGTGGCGGTCGGTTTGACGCCGGTGTTGATATTGTGGTTCCAGCAGGTATCGCTGGTGGGTATCGTTGCGAATTTGATTGCCGTGCCCTGGGTGAGTCTGCTGACGGTGCCCCTGGTGCTTGCCGGTATCGCTACGGTCTGTGTGCATGCCGGAGCCGGTGCATTCCTGTTACATTTGAGTGCGAGTTCACTGAAATTACTCTGGGTTTTTCTGGAATTGATTAGCCAGCCTGAAGCCAGTGTGTTACAGACCGCGGCGCCAACCGTACCGGCCCTGATTGCAGCGGTCATCGGGGCAATACTGTTGCTAATGCCCACCGGTCTGCCGGGCCGGTGGTTGGGCCTGATCTGGTTAATTCCCTTGTTCATGCCGCCGCAACCCGATCTGGCCTCTGGGCAGTTCAGGTTTATCCTGCTGGATGTGGGCCAGGGACTGGCTGCGGCAGTCCATACCCGTCACCACACTTTGCTGTTCGATACCGGTCCCAGATTCAGTGACCGTTTTGATGCCGGTGAAGCAGTGGTATTGCCCTATCTGCAATACCAGGGCATTCGGCAGATCGACAGACTGATCGCCAGTCATGGTGACAGCGATCACATCGGGGGATTGCCGCAAGTGCTCGCCGGTGTGGCAGTGAGTGACGTCAGCACCAGCGCTCCGGAGAAAATCAGTTATTTCCCGGTCACGGCATGCCGGGCCGGCGACAACTGGGTATGGGACGGTGTCAGTTTCAGCATGTTATATCCGCAGCCGTCCGAGTCGCTGCGTGGTAATAACCTGTCCTGCGTCCTACGTATCAGTGCCGGCGGCCATTCATTGCTGCTGACCGGCGATATCCAGCGCCCGGCCGAGCAACGGCTGGTAGCCCGTTATGGCGGGCAATTGCAGACCGATGTGCTGGTTGCTCCACATCATGGTAGTAACACTTCTTCCTCGCCCGCATTTGTCCGGGCGGTAGCCCCCACGTATGTACTGTTTCCGGCCGGTTACCGGAATCGATTTGGTTTCCCGAAACAGGATATAATCAGCCGATATGAGACCAACGGGGCTATCCCTCTGGCAACGGCTGTATCCGGGGCAATCGAAATGACCTTTCTCGAACACGGAATTCAGGTAACGCAATATCGGCAACGTTTGCGCCGCTTCTGGCACACGGAGGATTAGAACGTTTATTCCCGGCAGTCTGTTGATCCACGAAGTTAGGCAACAACCTGTCGGGGTTTTATACTAGAGGCCCAGTTTTCATCAGCCAATATGTTATCGCCGCTATTTATAGAGAGACTCTGGTATGGCAACCATGCATTGTCGTGGCTCCTGCTGCCACTGAGCTGGTTGTATGCTGGCTTCGCCTTACTCCGGCGGATGGCTTATAGCGTGGGTGTCATGCCGGTGCAAAGAGTAACAGTGCCGGTCATTGTCGTCGGTAATGTTACGGCAGGGGGCACTGGTAAAACACCTCTGATTATCTGGCTGGCGGAATTTCTGCAAGGCCGGGGTTTTCATCCCGGTATCGTCAGCCGCGGTTACGGTGGTACTGCCAAACACTGGCCGCAACAGGTACGGCCGGATACCAATCCATTGACGGTCGGCGACGAGCCGGTGTTGATCTCCCGCCGCACCGGCTGCCCGGTTGCCATAGCGCCGAACCGCTACACGGCGGCACGCGAAATAATCGAACATACAGATTGCGACCTCATCCTGTGCGACGATGGACTGCAACATCATGAACTGAACCGCGATCTTGAGATCGCCGTCATAGATGGCTATCGGCAATTTGGCAACGGCCGCTGCCTGCCGGCCGGGCCGTTACGGGAACCAGTCAGCCGGTTGCGCTCCGTCGATATGGTCGTCGGCAACGGCCGGGCCGGCAAGAACCAGTATTTGATGGAATATCTCGCCTTGCCTCTGGGTGCCGTGAATCCGCAAAACCATGAGCGCCGTCAACTCGAGGATTTTACCGGCAAGACAGTGCATGCCGTGGCCGGCATCGGCAACCCGCAAAGTTTTTTTTCAGTTCTACGCGGCAAAGGGATTAATATGATAAAGCATGTCTTTCCCGATCATTACCATTTCCGGCCCGAGGATTTGGAGTTTGCCGATGGATTGCCGGTAGTGATGACCGAGAAAGATGCGGTAAAATGCGAAGGCTTCGCGCTACCGGATTTATGGTATCTTCCCATCCAGGCGAAAATGAGCAATGCCTTCGAACACAGATTGTCTATATTGATACAGGAATTGAAACGTGGATAAAAAGTTACTCGATATACTGGTATGCCCGGTCACGAAAGGTCCTTTGATTTATGACAAGGACAAGCGGGAGTTGATCTCGGTCGCCGCCCGGCTGGCCTATCCTATCCGTGATGACATTCCGGTGATGCTGGAAAACGAAGCACGGGCATTGACCGAAGAAGAAGCCGAAAAATACCGCAAGTGACGGCGCGGTTCAAGGTCGTTATTCCCGCCCGCTACGCGTCCACGCGCTTGCCGGGCAAGCCGTTACTGGCTATCGCCGGCAAACCGCTGCTGCAGCATGTGTACGAGGCTGCCTGTGCCAGCCGGGCCGGGGCCGTGGTGATTGCCACGGACGATGAGCGGATCAAAACCACCGCCGAATCGTTTGGCGCGATGGTCGTAATGACTTCCACTGCGCATCAATCCGGCACCGATCGGATCGCCGAAGCGGTGACTAATATGCAGGAACCGGATGACACCGTTATCGTCAACGTGCAGGGTGACGAATACGGGTTACCGCCGGCCATAATTAATCAACTGGCCGTGGCTTTACAGGATTATCCCGACTACCTCATGGCCACCTTGTGCGAAAAGATCATCAACAAGGCGGATATGACCAATCCGCACGTGGTGAAAGTGATTATCGACAATCATAAATCCGCGATCTATTTCAGCCGCGCTGCCATTCCCTGGGTTGAGCAGGCAGGCGAACTGTCCATGCAGGCGTTTCCATACCAGCCGTCCCGGCATATCGGTA
This sequence comes from Gammaproteobacteria bacterium, assembly GCA_015661095.1. Taxonomy (GTDB): domain Bacteria; phylum Pseudomonadota; class Gammaproteobacteria; order Eutrophobiales; family Eutrophobiaceae; genus JACVQI01. Next base: position 598 of record JACVQI010000155.1, on the reverse strand, counting down.
TCTATGCTTACCGCGCCGGCTTTTTAAAGACGTTTACTGCACTGGCGATGTGCCCACTTGAAAGCAGTGAAAAACTGGAACAACTGCGGGCGCTGTATTACGGCTACCGAATCCGCGTCGAATTGGCGTGCGCCACCTGCGGGTTAGAGGTAAATACCCTCGAGGATCTGGAACGAGTAAGAAAGACAGTAACAAGTCACAAGCTATAAGCTACGAGGAATTTGAATTCTTTAAATTTTAAACGACTGACTGAAAGATTATCTGCTGCGATAAGTGATGCGGCCTTTGGTTAAATCGTATGGGGTCATTTCGACTACAACGCGGTCACCAGTAAGGATACGGATGTAGTGTTTGCGCATCTTGCCTGAAATATGCGCAGTGACGATGTGACCATTGTCCAGTTCAACCCGGAACATGGTATTGGGAAGTGTATCGACAACGGTACCTGCCATTTCTATTTGATCTTCTTTCGGCATTTGTTCTCCTGTTGAAAAAGTGCATATCTTGCCTGAATTTCAGATAACAAGCAAAACTCCCGGCCGTGTTTGCCAGGGGGAAGGTTATCGGGCACGCGGAACATCAGGCAGGGCTGGATCGC
>JACVQI010000308.1 GCA_015661095.1 Gammaproteobacteria bacterium | reverse complement strand
CAGGTCGGAAAAATTGATTTCCTGCTGATCGTCGATCGCCTCAATGGGTTTGCCGGCCGCGATATACCCGGCCAGGGGCAGTATCGTCAGGCGCCGGGTGCTTTCCCCGGTTAACCTGATCCCGCGCCAGCCGCGCCGGTCCCGCTGCAGATGCCCCTTCTTGATCAGGGATTCGACATAGCGGTGAATGGTCCCTTTGGAACGGATCTCCAGGGCCTTGCCAATCTCCGCCAGGGTAGGCGCATGGCCCTTCTGGGCGATATAGTGGGTAATAAATTGCAGTATTTTTTCTTCTAATCGGGTCAGCAAGATGTTCTCCTAAGGTTCTCTTTCAAGAATAGAGAACTTTAAGAGAAACTGCAACTCGACTGTGGCAATAGCAGAGGTAAGAGCCTGTTTTCAGGCATAGCAACCGAACTTCTGCAGCGATAAATAGCAGTAGTTCACGGTTTTGTCCGACCTGACAGTGTAAATTTGCCTAATTTGCTATGCTGTTCGAATAATCGAGGAATACGTCGGAGTAAGCTTATGAATAAATCCCGTGGTTATTTAATTCTGTCGCTATTGCTTGGTATCCCGCCGTTTGCGCATGCAGATGACATTGCCAAAGCCGCGGTCGAGGTGGGTATCAATGCCAGTTTCAGTGAAGTGGAGCGGCAGCTCATCGAAAAGTATTTCGGCAAGAGAGTGCCCGTTGCCGACAGCGGCGCTGAAGCAGCCGCGGCCCCGAAGCCCAAGGGCAAGAAAGGCAATAAAGACCTGCCGCCGGGCCTGGCCAAAAAGGATAAACTCCCACCCGGCCTGGAAAAGCAATTACAGAAAAACGGCACGCTGCCGCCCGGACTGGCAAAAAGGAACCTACCACCCGATCTGGAACAACAACTGCCACCCCCGCCGAAAGGTTATGAACGTCAGATTGTAGAAGATGCGACTATCGTGCTGGTCAATATAGCGACTGGATTAATTGCGGACGTCATCACAGACATCGTGCTTGGAGAGTGATTTGTCTGGCAAACTCAAAACTGAAGCGGAGTGGCGCGAAGAGCTGACTCCCGAGCAATTCCGCATCTGCCGCGAGAAAGACACGGAACGGGCCTTTACCGGCCAGTACTACCACTGCAAGGACAGCGGCACGTACCGCTGCAGCTGTTGCGGCCAGGAATTATTCCGTTCGGAGACCAAATATGATTCCGGTTCCGGCTGGCCCAGTTTCTATGTCCCCATGGCTGAGGCCGCCGTCAAAACGGCAACGGATGGCAGTCATGGCATGAATCGTACCGAGGTGATGTGCAATGCCTGTGGCATGTCTTCGATGACGGTCCTGAGCCGACCGGATTACGCTATTGCATCAACTCCATTTCGTTAAAGCTGAATAAGGATTAAATAGAAATTTGTCCGGTTTGATGGACAGGAGTCCGAATGTCGCGTGCGCAAGGATGCGCAGGAGCGACCGCCTTGCTCAACCCGACCTACATGCTTTTCACTTTTAACTTGTAGCTGGTTTATACCAGGCCAGCCGCTCGTGCAATTTTACGACGGCGCCGAGGATCAACATGGACGGCGGTTTGATGTCTTCCCTGGCGATCAGCCCCGGCAGCGAATTCAGATCGCTGATGAAGACCCGTTGCTGTGGTGTTGTGCCCTGCTGAATGATCGCCGCCGGTGTCGTACCGGACATGCCGCGCTTGATAAGTTCCTCGGACAGGAGTTTCACCGCCCCTACCCCCATATAGATTGCTACTGTCTGTTGTGGCTGCAGCAAGGCATCCCAATTCAGATCCAGGCTGCCATCCTTGAGGTGGCCGGTGACGAACAGGCAGGATTGGGCATAATCCCGATGCGTCAACGGGATCCCCGCATAAGAGGCACAGCCGGCCGCGGCGGTGATACCCGGCACGACCTGAAATGGAATTCCCTGCGCGGCCAGGGTATCGATCTCCTCGCCGCCACGTCCGAAGATAAACGGGTCACCGCCCTTGAGACGCAACACACGCTTCCCTTCCCTGGCAAGCTTGACCAGCAACTGATTGATCTCTTCCTGCGATAAGGCGTGCTGGTTACTCTCTTTACCGACGTAGATTCGTTCTGCGTCCTTGCGCACCAGATCCACTATCGCCGAAGCCACCAGCCGGTCATACAAGACAACGTCCGCCTGCTGCATCAGACGCAGGGCACGGAAGGTCAGTAAATCCGGGGCACCTGGCCCGCCCCCGACCAGATAGACCTCGCCACTGGGGACAACCGGGTGTGCATCATCGATTAATGTTTGTTCCAATGCCTCAAGCGCGGCCCGCTCCTGTCCGGCAAATAACATTTCCGCAATCGGTCCCTGCAACACCTCCTCCCAGAACCGGCGCCGAGTGACCGACTCGGGAAATTTGCGTTTTACCCGTTCCCGGAATGATTGCATGAGTGTGGCGAGCTTGCCGTAGCTCGTTGGGATCAACGTCTCCAGCCGCACGCGCAGCAGCCGGGCCAGGACCGGCGAGGCGCCACCGGTTGAAACAGCGATTTGTATCGGGTCCCGATCCACCACCGACGGCATAATGAAACTGCATAAGGCGGGATTATCCACCACATTCACGGGCAGGTGCCGGCGTTGTGCCAGTTCCGAAACCTGGCGGTTGACGGCCGGGTCGTTGGTCGCCGCGATGACCAGTTCACACCCCTCCAGTAAGGCTTCCTGAAAAGCTGTCGGCAAATATTCAATGACCTGGCTGTCACGTAGCCGTTCCAGTTCCGGACATAACCGGGGCGCTGCCACCACCACATGCGCCCCAGCCTTCAAGAGCTGATTGACCTTGCGCGACGCAACCACGCCCCCGCCCACTACCAGACAGCGGCGTCCGTCGATATTCAAAAAGATAGGAAGAAAGCCCA
>JACVQI010000154.1 GCA_015661095.1 Gammaproteobacteria bacterium | reverse complement strand
TGGTTGTCAGTCCGGTGGATGGCAGCATCAGCCAGATCGGCAACATCGAGGAGACCGCTATACTGCAGGCCAAGGGCCACACCTATGATCTGGCCAGCCTGCTCGCCGGCGACGAACAACTGGTCAACAGTTTTCGAGACGGAAAATTCGCCACCCTCTACCTGTCTCCCCGGGATTACCATCGCATCCATATGCCCGCTTCCGGCCAGTTAACCAGAATGATTTATGTGCCGGGGCGGCTGTTCTCGGTGAACCGCGCCACCAGCCGCTGTGTACCGAACCTCTATGCCCGGAATGAAAGGCTGATTACTATCATTCGTACCAATGCCGGGTTGATGGCGGTCATACTGGTGGGCGCGATCTTCGTCGGCAGCATGGCCACGGTCTGGGCCGGTCAGATCACGCCGGCATCTGTACGGGAGCGGCGGATATGGGATTATCTCGATGCCAACCGCGCGGTAAGACTGGACCGGGGTGCGGAACTGGGGCGCTTCAATATGGGCTCCACCGTGATCCTGTTATTCGAACCCGGCCGTATTGAATGGCTGGAGCAGTTAAAGGCTGATGATCAGGTGATAATGGGGCAGGCGATGGCGAAAATCGCCAGTGGAAAGTGAAAAGTTCAAAGTATAAAGTATAAGTTCATTGCTCCTTTTACTTTCAACTTTTAACTTTAAACATTTTACTGTTTTTAAAAGCCCATTGCTTCTATACAAAGCGTCATTAAAAAGCCGGGCATGAATCCCAGTATCAGGATCGCCAGCCCATTCAGGCTAAGCACCATGCGCATTTCCTGGGAGGATTTGATGGCCGTCATCTGCACGGGTTTGTCGAAGAACATGAGCTTGACGATGCGCAGATAATAATAGGCGCCCACCACGGAGAAGATCACCGCCAGCGCCGCGACCCAGAGATGACCGGCGGCGATGACTTCCTTGATGACGAACCACTTGGCCCAGAAGCCGATAAACGGCGGCACCCCGGCCATGGAAAACATCAGGATCAGCATGATGAAGGCAAACCAGGGACTGCGTTCGGCCAGCCCTTTGAAATCATCCAGGTTATCTGCCTCATGCCCGTTCCGGCCCAGCAGGATGACCATACCGAAGGAACCCATGCTCATCAACGTATAGACGATCACGTAGAACATGGCACTGGCATAACCTGTTTGATTCGCGCTGATCAGTCCCAGCATCAGGAAACCGACATGGGCGATGGTTGAATAGGCCAGCATGCGTTTGATATTGCTTTGCGAGATGGCGATGAGATTGCCACCGGCCATGGATAAGACCGCAAGCACAATCAACATACCCTGCCAGTCACCAGCCAGGGGCTGCAAACCGTCGGCCAGCAGGCGGATGGCCATGGCAAAGGCGGCTATCTTCGGCGCGGTGCCGATAAACAAGGTGACTGAGGTTGGCGAGCCCTGATAGACATCAGGCACCCACATGTGAAATGGCACGGCCCCCAGTTTGAAAGCGAGCCCGACGACGATGAATACCAGGCCGAACACCAGCAACAGATTGGCTTCAGTCTGGGCGCCGAGATAGGTTGCCAGGGCCGGCAGCTCCAGGGTTCCGGAAACGCCATATAACATGGAAATGCCATATAACAACATGCCAGATGCCAGAGCGCCGAGCACAAAATACTTCATGGCGGCTTCCGTGGCGACCGCAGACGTGCGGTTCATGGCCACCATGGCATAGAGTGCCAGGGATAATAATTCCAGCCCCAGATACACCGTCAGCAGGCTGTTGGCGGAAATCATGATTTGCATCCCCAGTACCGCGAACAGCATCAGGATAAAATATTCACCCTTGAGTAACTCATGCTCCAGCAGATAATCGTAGGAATAAAAGAACACGATCAGCGTCATTAAGCCGAGGACGATTTTCAGGATCGCGCTCATGGGATCACTGACGAAGTGGCCACTCATTATATGGGTGCTGACCTCCGGGAACTGCAACAGCACCAGGCCCGTGGTAATGATCAGGGCGAGTTGCGACAGCTTGTAGGTGAGGACACGATCTGGATTGTCATACAGGCTATCCACGACCAGCACGATACTGGTCATGATCAGCAAGGCAATCTCCGGTGCTAATAACGCAAGTTCAGTTGTCAGTGTCATGGTCAACCCAGTTTCGATTGTATGGCATGCTCAAACAGATGTTCGATACTCGTATGCATGAGTTCGAACAAAGGCGCCGGCCAGATGCCGAATAACAAAACCACAATCGCCAGCAGCGCCAGGATCAAGCCTTCGCGGCTGGATATATCCTTCAGTTCAGCAACATGCTCATTGGCGATGTCACCGAAAATAACCCGCTTGTACATCCACAGCGTATAGGCAGCTCCCAGGATCAGGATGGTCGCCGCCAGCATGGCGATCCAGGGGCTGGCCTGGAAGCTGCTCAGGATCACCAGAAACTCGCCGACGAAACCGGAGGTCCCCGGCAGTCCGGAATTGGCCATGGCGAACAGCATCATCAGGGCCGCGAATTTCGGCATGGTATTGACGACGCCGCCATAGGCGTTGATCTCGCGGCTATGCATGCGGTCATACATCACGCCGACGCACAGGAACAAGGCCCCGGAGATGAAACCATGCGAGATCATCTGCATCATACCGCCTTCCATCGCCATTACCGCCCCGGCGGTACTGCCGGTGTTTGTATAAATCTGAAAGCCGATAAAAAATCCCAGCGTGACGAAGCCCATATGCGAGATCGATGAATAGGCGATCAACTTCTTCATGTCCTGCTGCACCAGAGCGACAAAACCGATGTAGACGATGGCAATCAGAGACAATGCGATCATGAAATCCGCCAGGGCGATACTGGCATCCGGTGTAATCGGCAGACTGAAACGCAAAAAGCCGTAACCGCCCATCTTCAGCAGGATCGCGGCGAGGATGACCGAGCCGCCGGTCGGGGCCTCGACATGGGCATCCGGCAACCAGGTATGTACCGGCCACATGGGTACCTTGACCGCGAATGCCAGCAGAAACGCGATGAATATCAACTGTTGCTCCGTCATCGACAAATGCAACGCGTGCAGATCCAGAATATTGAAACTACCCGCCTGTGAGTACAGATACAGCAGCGCGACCAGCATGAATACCGAACCGAGGAAGGTATACAGGAAAAACTTGATGGTGGCATAGACCCTGCGGGCGCCGCCCCAGACGCCGATGATCAGGAACATGGGGATCAGCATCGCTTCCCAGAAAAAATAAAACAGGATGGCATCCAGCGAGGAGAATGTTCCCAGCATGAATCCTTCCAGAAACAGGAAGGACGCCATATATTGGGAGATACGAGTTTCGATGACCTCCCACCCGGAAATGATCACCAGGATGGTCATGAAGGTGGTCAGCAGTATCAACGGCAGGGAAATACCGTCAATACCGAGCCGGTAATAAATATTAAAGCTCTCGATCCAGACGGTCTGTTCGACAAACTGCATTTCATGTGTATTGACGTCGAAACCATCCAGCAGAAACAGCGACAGGACGAATACCAGTATGGACACCGCCAGACTGAAATACTTGACGGTGGTCTCCTGCCGATCGCCGGCGTAAAGCACCCAGATGCCACCCAGGATCGGCGCCCAGATTAACAGACTCAGTATTGGCATGTTCTCAAACATTATCTAAACAAGACTGAAGGCTGTAATCTTTAGACTGAAGGCTGAAGACTGAAGGTTTTCATTCTTCAGCCTAAACCCCTTCAGCCTAATCCCCTTCACTTCATTAACTGAAAATACCATGTACAAAAACTCCAAGTAGTAACAGTAAACCGATGATCATGGCAAAGGCATAATCGTACAGATATCCGGATTGCAGGGTGCGGACGACGCTCGAGATCCAGCGCACCGCCGCGGCGGTACCGTCAACCAGGATCCCATCGATCACCTTCACATCCCCCATACGATACAGCAACTGACCGATGTTTCTGGCGCCGCCGGCGAAGACCTTTTGATTGAAGGCGTCACACCAGTATTTGTTGACCAGGGTCAGGTAAACGGGTTTGAACATCCGCGCGAGTTTCTCCGGAACATCAGTGTACTTGATGTACAGCAGGTAAGCCGTCAGTACACCCGCCAGCGCCAGGTAGACGGGGGCATTGGCAAAGGCATGCAGAGTGAACCGCCAGATGCCGTGATATTCCTCACCGAGGATTGCCAGCACATCATGTTCCGGCAAGACCCGGATCGCTTCCTGAAAATAACCCTGGAACAACATCGGGCCGACGTAGAAACCGCCGATAATCAGTGACGGGACCGCCAGCACTATCAGCGGGATGGTCACCACCCATGGCGTCTCATGCAGATGTTCCGCCGTATGTTTGTCTACGCGCTCTTTACCGTGGAAGGTCAGGAAAAACATGCGGAAGGAGTACAGGGCCGTGATAAACACGCCGGACAGAACGGCTGCGTAGGCATAGCCGGAACCGAAGCGATGCGCATGATGCACGGCCTCGATAATACCGTCCTTGGAAAAGAAACCCGAGGTCAGCGGGAACCCAATTGATGCCAGAGTACCGAACAGGCTGGTGATCCAGGTGATCGGCAGGTACCGGTACAGACCGCCCATTTTGCGCATGTCCTGCTCATGGTGCATGGCGATAATCACCGAACCGGCGCCGAGGAACAGCAAGGCCTTGAAAAAGGCGTGGGTGAAGAGATGGAAAATGGCCGCCGCGTAAGCGGATGCGCCCAGGGCCACTGCCATATAACCCAGTTGCGACAGGGTCGAGTAGGCCACCACGCGTTTGATGTCGTGTTGCACCAGTCCCAGCAAGCCCATGAAAAAGGCCGTGGTCGCACCAATCACCAGGATGAAACTCAGGGCCGTTTCCGAATATTCGAATAACGGCGACATCCTGGCCACCATGAAGATACCGGCTGTCACCATGGTGGCCGCATGGATCAGGGCGGAGATGGGGGTCGGGCCCTCCATGGAATCCGGCAACCAGACATGCAATGGCACCTGTGCGGATTTGCCCATGGCGCCGATGAACAGACAGATACAAATGACGCTCATCACCAGCCAGGGTTTGCCGGAAAATATTTCGATGGTCTGT
>JACVQI010000153.1 GCA_015661095.1 Gammaproteobacteria bacterium | reverse complement strand
TTTCTGGAACAATCCAGTAACGAATGTCGGGTTTCGCAGTGCTCAACCCGACCTACATTTGTGATGTAGGGTGGGTTGAATATAATGAAACCCACCAATAAAGGTATGGCGAGAAAGTGAAGTGTCTGTTATGTCGGATTTCACTGCGCTCAATCCGACCTACGATTATGATGAGTGGAAAATAAATGAGTGACAATCTAACCCTCGATTTTACGCATCGCGAACAGAAACCGCTGCACGAATTCACCGAGCAGGCGTACCTGGATTATTCCATGTATGTCATTCTCGACCGGGCCTTGCCCCATATCGCGGACGGCCTGAAACCGGTGCAGCGCCGGATCATCTATGCCATGTCTGAACTGGGCTTGAAAGCAGGGGCGAAATATAAGAAGTCAGCGCGCACAGTCGGTGACGTGATCGGCAAGTTTCATCCGCACGGTGACAGCGCCTGTTACGAGGCCATGGTTTTGATGGCCCAGGATTTCAGTTACCGCTATCCCCTGATCGACGGCCAGGGCAACTGGGGTTCGCTGGATGAACCCAAATCCTTCGCCGCCATGCGTTATACCGAATCGAAACTGAAGCCCTACACCGACACCTTGTTAGCCGAAATCGGTCAGGGTACCGTCGACTGGGCGCTGAATTTCGACGGCACCTTGAGCGAACCGAAACTGTTGCCGGCCCGGTTGCCCAACCTCCTGCTCAATGGCACCTCCGGGATAGCCGTCGGCATGGCCACCGATATCCCACCGCATAATCTGAAGGAAGTAGCCGCCGCCTGTATCCGCCTGCTGGATGCTCCGCGCAGTACCACCCGGGAGTTGTGCGAAGACATCCAGGGACCGGATTTCCCCACCCGTGCCGAGATCATCACACCCAGACAGGACCTGTTGAATATCTATGAAACCGGTAACGGCACGGTGCGCATGCGGGCCGTGTGGGAGAAAGAGGCTGGCAATATCGTTATCACCGCCCTGCCGTATCAAAGCTCCGGCACACGCATCCAGGAGCAGATCGCCGCCCAGATGCACGCGAAAAAACTGCCTATGCTGGAGGATATGCGCGATGAATCGGATCATGAGAACCCGGTCCGGCTGGTGCTGGAACCGCGTTCCAACCGCGTCAACCTGGAAGACCTGATGTCGCACCTGTTCGCCACCACGGACCTGGAGCGGACGTGCCGGGTCAATCTGAACATGATCGGATTGAACGGCCGGCCTCAGGTCAAGGATCTGCGCGGCATACTGAAGGAGTGGCTGGAATACCGGACGGAGACCGTGCGCCGGCGCCTGCGCTACCGGCTGGACAAGGTCGAAGCCGATATCCATATCCTGAAGGGACTGCTGATCGCCTATCTCAACATAGACGAGGTGATCGCCATTATCCGCAGGGAAGATGAGCCGAAGCCGGTGCTGATGAAACGCTTCAAGCTGTCTGACATACAGGCTGAGGCCATCCTGGAATTGAAACTGCGGAAGCTGGCCAAACTGGAGGAAATGAAAATCCAGGGCGAGTTGAAGGAGCTGGAAGTAGAGCGGAAATCCCTGCAGCGGACGCTGGATTCCAGCCAGCGTCTGAAGACCCTGATCAAGAATGAGATCAAGGCCGATGCAGAAGCCTATGGGGACCGCCGTTGTTCGCCGATCGTCGCACGGGCGGAAGCCAGGGCCATCGATGAAAAAGAACTCATCCCGACGGAACCTGTGACGGTGATCCTGTCGGTCAAAGGCTGGGTCAGGTCCGCCAAGGGCCATGATATCGATGCGGCATCGCTGAGTTACCGCGCCGGCGACAGTTTCAAACAGGCGGGTATAGGCAAGAGCAATCAGTATTCAGTCTTTCTCGATTCCACCGGCCGCTGCTACGCGGTGTCCAATCATGCCTTGCCGTCGGCGCGCGGCCTCGGCGATCCCTTATCCAGCCACCTGAATCCGCCCGATGGAGCGACCTTCGAGGGGGTGATGACCGGTGAGGTGGATGCCATCTTTATGCTGGCCAGTGATGCCGGTTATGGATTCATGGCCAAATTGGAGGAGTTATATACCAAAAACAAGAACGGCAAACTGGTACTGAATGTGCCGAAGGGCGCCAGGGTGCTGCCGCCGGCCCCGGTAACAGATCCAGGGCAGGGCTATATCGCCGCAGTGACTTCGAGCGGACGCCTGCTGCTGACAGATAGCAAGGAGTTTCCACTGCTGGCCCGGGGCAAGGGTCTGAAGATCATCCAGATCCCGCCGGCGAAATTGAAAGCCAGGGAAGAGTACGTGATCGGCATTGCCGCGTTGACTCAGGGTGAGTCGCTGCTGGTGCATGCCGGGAAGCGGCCGCTGACGCTGAAACCGGAGATCCTGAATAACTTTTGCGGTGAACGCGGTCGGCGCGGCCTGGTATTGCCGCGCGGCTTCCGGCAGGTAACCTGGATCGAGACGGTGAAGGCTTAACAGGCTGTTACTCTTGCCTGTATTTTGGCAGCGGTTCTCTATGTGTTCGGCGCTACTTGATCAGTCGCAAGGCAAACGGCACTCGGTAACTTTCGCCCTTGGAGACGGCGATGGCGCCCATGACGCAGAATACAAGATTGACCAGTAAAATGGCCAGGTTTATCAAAATACCGATACCGACAAAGGTCAAAATTACACCGGCGAAACAGCCTATCAATGCGGTAATGGACCAGTTAAGCGCCTCCGTGCCCTGATCCAGCAGATACGCATCATCCTTTTTAATAAGGTAAAAGACCAAACCGGGGATAAAGCTGAGGATAATCGTACCTATCCACATTAACACAGCCAGATTTTTCGATTCTTGCGATACCACTGGTGATGTTTCGTTATTCATATTGTTCTCCCACCGGATGGTGACGATTCATAGGCAGCGTCACGGGGCCTGTTTGCGGTAGAGCCCGGACAGCGCCCGGTGCACCTACCTTGATACCAATGTATAGAAACTAGCCTTGATCGGGGAAATTTGCAACTCGGCAGACTAGAAGAACTGTGCCAGTACCAGCAGGCGCCCTAATAACACCGCGACGCGGGGGTCGCCGTAAGCAATATGTGCTTCCGTCTGCACACCCAGAGGGGTTTCGGCCAGCCGTTGCACCTGTTGCCGGCTGCATTGGTAACAATCCATGTGCAAAATGACCATTGCTCCCGGATCAAACTGGTCGATAATACACTCCTGCCGCCCGCTGGCGATTGCACAGGTAATTGCCGGGTCCCGATTGCGCCGGCGGTCAGCAGAGATATTCAGCACTCGCTCGCCACGGGTCCAACTGCCCTGGTAATCAGGCCAGGTCAGATTGACTGACTCCTCCGCATTACCGGTATTGCCGATAATCAGTTCGACGCGGGCCGCGCAGGTATCCGCTTTATCCGGCAGGCAGGTTGCGAACACCGTATGCATTTCATAAACGATTTCCCTATGGTATGGGAACAGCAGCGCGCCGGCCGAGAAGAGTCCCAAGGGTAACAACGCCATCATCAGGACGGTCCGGATGGGGTGTGTATGCGATGACTCACCCAGAAAGTTGAGAGTGGTTTCTTTCAGGCCCTGGATATCCATTTATTGATTTGCCTCAATACATTAAATATGTAAAACAGGTAGATTTTAACCATATGCGCTGCAGAAGGCATTAATTCCAGTTTCCACCGTATGGTAACCGTCTTGGATCGATTGAACCCGACACAATCTGGCTTAAACCTGTTTGTGCCGTTATCCCCATTTGCCGGTCCGGTCCAGCCATTGATATCACACTAGGACGCTATCTCCATGCTAACCGCGGAATCAGCACTTGCAATTTTCGTCATGCTGGCGATTTCCAGTCTGTCGCTGTTCATCGCCCAGCGGTTCCGGATTCCGCATACGGTGCTCCTCGTGGCTATCGGCATCGTCCTGGGATTTTTGTCGGTTTTTCATTACCTCAACTTTCTGACGCAGGTTCCGCTCACGCCGGAATTGCTGTTCTTCATTTTCCTGCCGATATTAATCTTTGATTGCGCCTATAACATCAATATCAGACATTTAACCCATGATGCAGTTATTATCACGGTGCTTTCGGTAGTGAGTTTACTGGTATCCGCGTTACTCATCGCTATCGGTCTGGATTTTGTCTTTGCCCTGATCGGTCTCGATATCCCGTTTATATTGTCACTGGTCTTCGGCGCCATCATTTCAGCGACGGATCCGGTCGCCGTGCTGGCATTGTTCAAGCAGTACGGCGCGCCCCGGCGACTGTCACTGATATTCGAGGGTGAAAGTATTTTCAATGACGGCACCGCCGTAGCACTGTTCCTGGTGGTGCTGGCGATAGCGGAATCCGGTGCATATGGCATGTCCGATGTTTTCCGCGGGGCGGCTGCCTTTACCAGCATGGTCATCGGCGGTATTGTGTTCGGTCTGATTTTCGGTGGTGTCTTTGCGAAACTGGTCGGTTATACCCGCGCCAGTGAGTTTGCCTCCATCACCCTGATCATGGTGCTCGCCCACACAACCTTTATCTGCGCCGAATTGTTCACTCAACATGTGCGGATAGCAGGCATACAAATTCCTGTATCATCCATCATCGCGACTACCACTGCATCACTGCTCATGGGGAATTACGGCCGTTACAAGATAACGCCACAGGCGTCTGCATTTGTGGAGCGTTACTGGAACCACTTTGCGTTTCTGTCGAATTCCCTCATTTTCCTGATGATAGGCATGTTCGTGATTAAGCTGCCGGCGGCGGCGCCTGAGTTGTTTATTCCAATTGTCATTTCAATACTGATAGTAGCGAGCGCGCGCGCCGTGTCCATTTATCCGATCGTCAGCCTGTTCAATGTCTTTTCCCGTCTGGAAAACCAGGTACCAAAATCCTGGCAGCATGTGCTCGCCTGGGGCAGTCTGCGTGGGGCTTTGGCGGTGACCATGGTTTTGATGATACCGGAAACGCTGACATTCCCCGACTGGAGTTTCGAGTTCACACCAAAGGATCTGGTACTGACACTCACCGTGAGCTGTATCTTCGCGACTCTTTTCATCAAAGCCACCACCATCAACGGCTTCATGCGGAGATTGAAGCTCAATACCTTAACACTGGCGGAAGAAATCAATCAACAGGAGATCCTTGTATATATATACTCCACCGACCT
>JACVQI010000026.1 GCA_015661095.1 Gammaproteobacteria bacterium | reverse complement strand
ATCTCGCGGAAGTAGGGCGGCTGGTCAACACCTATCTCACGACAAAAGATAGCCTGGAGCCCGTGTCGGCACGGGAACTAATGGACCGGGCGCGCAAGGGATTGGTGATAGTACTGGATGTACGCCCTGCGAATGAGTATGCCGCAGGGCATCTAATGGGCGCGGTAAACATCCCTTTAGCTGACTTGGAAAAACATCTTGATAAATTCGTACTGGATAAGGAAATAGTGGCCTACTGCCGCGGTCCACATTGCATACTGGCGTACGACGCTGTCGTCAAACTGCGCGGACACGGCATCCGGGCCAGGCGCCTTCAAGGCGGTTATCCTGAATGGAAGGCCATGGGATTACCGGTTATGCGTTAACACAGGAAAGGTAGCCGTTGTCATTTAATCAATATCAGGAGGTGTAAAATGAAAGGCATAAAATTTATTTATCAAAATATATTAAAAACAACAGCTGTTTTGACCGGTTTATTTTTAATGTTCAATGGTATCGAAGCAATGGCTTATCCACCTGCTGTCGGTCTTTTGGGGGAAGCTGAAAATTGTTTGAAATGTCATGTTAATAACGGGCCCTGGGAAGATGATGAGAGACTTATCATCGATATCCTAGATAAGGAAACCCAAAAATCATTAAAGCAAGGTGATTGTAGTTTTCTCATTGAGGCTAAAAGGGGGGAACTCAAAACAATTCTTACTGTTATTGGCCGTAAAGGAGGGAACTCGGAAGAAATTCCCTACAGGAATGCATGGTTATATGTCGATCCAAATACTATCGCAACATCATCGTTAACCAAATTCGCACCGGGATGGAATGTTAATCTTCCTATGTCCTGCCGGATCATTGGCGATAATCTTGAAAGTTATAAAGGCACCAATATAACGGTACTTCCAATGTCGGTCCGGCCTACTGATACCGCGATTAATGCTAGTTTATCTCTCCAGGTGATGCTTACCAAGGGGGAATCGAAAAAGGGCAAACCAGAAGAAGGAATGATTGGGAATTATTTTGAACGGATTGTAAATTTAAAAGTCAATGAGGAGTAACTATGAATAAAATATCAACCCGACTTATTAGTTTGTCAGGCGCCGGTATACTGGTGGTATTATTTTGTATATCAGAATTTGCATCTGCACTGGAGGCGGGCGATAAGGCGCCTGACTTCAACTTGCAAGCGTCTGACGGAAACACTTATACACTGGCCCAGTTTCAGGGCAAACAACCGGTAGTGATCGCTTTTTTCCCAAAAGCCTTCGGCGGCGGTTGAACCATTCAATGTAAATCGCTGCGTGACAGTGGTAGTGAAATTAAAAAATTTGATGTGGCTTACTTTATGGCTAGCGTCGACTCTATAGAAGATAATACGGCTTTTGCTAAAGAGCATAATGCCGGATTCCCGATTTTGTCCGATCCGGGCAAGAAAATGTCGGAAGCTTATGGGGTACTCCATACGGGAGGTTTTGCTAACCGGTGGACCTATTATATTGATGCTCAAGGCGTCCTGGTCAAGGTAGACAAAGAAGTAAAACCTCAATCCGCCGGGGCCGATTTGGCCAGGAATATGAGAGCGTTGGGTTTCCCTGAAAAGTAACAAACAATCTCCGTTGTTTATTAAAGTTCCATCAGAAGAACATCTGATGAATAAACATATATCATTGGTTACCGGATCAGTGCCACTGCTATTGTCCGCCATGGTATTTGCGGAAATGGAGGGATAGAAACTTTGCTTTCAGCGCATGGCCCGGACACGACCTTTGGCATAGCGTTATACTGCTGCTTTCCCCATTTGACATAAGCCGCATTAAGCGAATTGCCCATGTTGCGATCCCTTCTATTGTCTGATGGGCGAATTGTGCCAGAATAACATCTTACCGGTGTTGATATAGAAAAATATAGCTGAAGGAGTTTATTCAGACAAGCCTGGATTGTCAGGCTGATCACCAAGATTGGAGAAAATATCGAGATTGACGGCAGTATGTAAGATGCACACTGCCCAGTAATTCCGGATGCGGCGAATAACGTCTCCGCATCCCGGTCGTCAATAATCATATCGTCGAACAAATTAATGAATAACCGCTACTCTTACTCTACTGGCAATTTGATTTGCACCGGCTCCGCGCGCCAGATTTGCCGGGCATAGTCGCGGATGGTCCGGTCGCTGGAAAATTTGCCCATGCTGGCGGTATCCTCCTGGTCCCGATATAACAGGGCAACTTCCTCCTGCTTGGTGACGTAGCTGGCATAATCGGCCATCAACATATAAAAATCGCCATAGCGGATCAGATTGTTGATGATGGATTTATAGCGGTTGTGTTCGTCAGGTGAAAAGAATCCGGAACCGATCATATCCAGGACCCTCTTCAAGGTGGCATTGCTATGGTAATAATCCTGCGGCCGGTAGCCGCTGGACCGAAGCTGATGCACTTCTTCGGCGGTCAATCCGAAGATAAAAATATTGTCCTCGCCCACCTCCTCCATGATTTCGATATTGGCGCCATCCAGCGTGCCGATGGTAAGGGCACCATTCAGGGCCAGTTTCATGTTGCCGGTACCTGACGCCTCGGTACCCGCCGTCGAGATCTGCTCGGACAGATCGCAGGCAGGGATAATCTTTTCCGCCAGGGATACGCAGTAATTGGGCAGAAACACAACTTTCAATCTGCCGGCGATGACCGGATCGTTGTTCACGATGGCGGCCACGTCATTAATCAACTTGATCACGAGTTTGGCCATGTAATAACCCGGCGCCGCCTTGCCGGCGAACAGCACCGTGCGCGGGGTAATCTGACTCTGCGGATTGTCGCGGATGCGGTTATACAGTGTGACCACGTGCAGAACATTCAATAATTGCCGCTTGTATTCATGGATACGTTTGACCTGAATATCAAACAGCGACTCAACATTGATATCGATATTAAGGTGCTGCTTGATCAAACTTGCCAAAGCCAGTTTGTTTTGCTGTTTGACCTCCCGGAACGCCTGTCGAAACGCCGCATCCTCCGCCAGGGGCGACAAGTTTCGCAACTGGTCCAGATCGGCGACCCAGCGGTTGCCGATAGTGGCGTTGATCAGCCGCGACAATCCGGGATTCGCCTGGTTCAACCAGCGGCGTGGGGTAATACCGTTGGTCATATTGATAATCTTGCCCGGGTAAAAACTGTCGAAATCGGCGAAGATGGAACTTTTCATTAATTTCGTATGCAAGGCCGCCACGCCGTTGACCTGATGACTGCCGACTATGGCCAGATGCGACATGCGCACGCGCTTGCCATGCTCTTCATCGATCAGCGACATGCGCCGCATCAGCCCTGGATCGCCTGGAAAGGTATGCGTCACCTCTTTCAGGAAGCGGTGATTGATTTCATAGATGATCTGGATATGTCTCGGCAGCACCCGGCCGATCATCGCCAGCGGCCAGGTTTCCAGGGCCTCCGGCAGGAGCGTGTGATTGGTATAGGCAAAGGTGTCGGTGGTGATGCGCCAGGCTTGTTCCCATGGCAGGTGATGGATATCGACCAGGATGCGCATCAATTCAGGGATGGCCAGCACCGGGTGGGTATCGTTAAGCTGGATGGCAACCTTCTCCGGCAGAGTTTCGAAGGAATCGTGGTGTTTCTGGAAACGGAACAGAATGTCCTGCAAGGAAGCGCTGACGAAAAAATATTGTTGTCTCAAGCGCAGTTCACGCCCCATTTCGGTGGTGTCATTCGGATACAGAACCTTGGACAGATTTTCCGATTCGTTCTTGTCGGCAACCGCCTTGATGTAATTGCCCTCGTTGAAATAGCCTAGATCGAAATCCCGTGAGGACTTGGCCGACCACAGGCGCATATTGTTAACGGTCGCGGCACCATGGCCGGGTATGGGGGTATCGAAGGCCATGGCCATGACGTCATCGGTATCCGTCCAGTTAAAACAAACCTCGCCCTGCTTGCCCCTGTAAGTCACCACATGGCCATAAAACTTGACGGGATAGAGCACCTCGGCCCGGGGAAATTCCCAGGGATTGCCGTAACGCAGCCAGTTATCCGGATGTTCGACCTGACAGCCGTTGTCAATGGTTTGTTTGAACATGCCGTATTCATAGCGGATGCCATAGCCATAGCCAGGTATTCCCAGGGTTGCCATGGAATCAAGAAAACACGCCGCCAGGCGGCCCAAACCGCCATTACCCAAGGCAGCATCGTCTTCCGTATCCTCTATCTGTTGCAAATCGATGCCGGCATCTTTCAGCGCCTGGGTCAGTTCATTGACAACCCCGAGACTCAGGGCACTGTTATGCAGGGTACGCCCGATCATAAATTCCAGTGACAGATAGTAGACCCGTTTGACATCCTGCCGGTAATAGCTGCGCATGGTTTCCATCCAGCGCTCCATCAGCAGGTCCCGTATCGTCCAGGCGCTGACGTGATACCAGTCCCGCAATGTCGCCGTATAGAGATCCTTGCCCGCCGAATACTCCAGTCGGTTGGCGAGGGCGTGTTTCAAGGCATTCGTATCCAGCCCCAAATGATTGTATTTAAAAGCCGGCAGTTTGCGTTTATCTTTCATCTTCGATCGATTTTATTCCAGCGAGTATCCTGTTGTCAGATTGATTGAAAACTCAGTAACCAGAATCAATTGCATAATGTCTATTTTTCTCATAACTATAGCGGGCTCAGTGCCGGAATTGTAAAGAATTTTCCCGGACTAATCGTCTATACTCAACTTCACGGCGATAAAGCTCCTTGCGTAATCTGTCGAGCAATCGGGAAATACTCCCAATTCAAGGGAGTAATACTGGCCTGTTTATTGCTAAACAACGGTGTCATCATGGTCATCGATGACGAAGTTTCGATTGTCCATTACCTGCACAACCTGCGCGAGCTTTATGGTAATGATCTCATCACCTTCACCAGCAGTGAGCACGCTCTGGCCGCGTTCCAGCAAGCACCCGATACTGTCGATGCGGTGATCACGGATCAGACCATGCCGGATATGACCGGCATCAGGTTGTCACGTGAACTCCTGTCGATTCGAGCCGACACGCCCATTATTATCACTACCGGATATAGCGATCAGATTGACGAAAAAATCGCCAGAAGGTCGGGCATCGCCGCGTATATTGAAAAACCCATCAACAATGACGTCCTGCTCGACCGCATCAAAGAACTGCTCACCAGAACCGCCAATACCACTGCTCACAGATAATTAACCGGTCCAAATTACAGTACCTGCAGCAGCAATCGCGCATGGCCACCGTTGCCATAAGCGATTTGCTTTATTGTGGGAAATATATCATTGTTATATGCAACTACTGAATTGCCTGATCGGGAGATAGTCCATGGCCGATAAATTGACACGTAGAGAAATGATCCGCGCCCTCACCACAGGGGGGCTGTTTACCGCCGGATCGATGACGCCACTGGCAGCACTGTTCGCCCAGCAACTGGGCCCCGCCGTGCGCGGCCCCCAGCCACCTGAACCTGCCTTGCCGAAAGCACCAGCCACGCTGATCGACGGCAAGGTCGTCCAGCCTGTCCGCGAACTGCCGGTATTGCGAAAAACCCGCATCCTGGTAGTGGGTGGCGGTCCCGCCGGCACTGCCGCGGCACTGGCGGCGCAACGGCAGGGCGTGGAAGTCACCATGGTGGAACGTTACGGCCACCTCGGCGGTCTGGCGACCGGTGGGCTGGTACTGGCGATCTTCCCGATCTATAACCGTGATGGCAAACAAGTCATCCGCGGCATCGGTGAGGAGATGATGCAGCGCCTGGACAAACTGAAGTTCGGCATCGTCGATCGCAACAAGCCGCCGCTCTATCCCGTAGTGGATGCCGAGGCCTTCAAATATGTCCTCGCTGATATGACCTTGCAATCAGGGATGCATGCCTATTTGAACTGCTGGGGTGTGGACGCCATCATTGATGATTCAGGTGCCGTTCGCGGTGCCGTCTTCGAAAGCAAATCCGGTCGTCAGGCCATACTGGCGGATATCGTCATCGATGCCTCCGGCGACGGCGACATCTATGCCGCTGCCGGTGCCGCGTTCACCAAGGTCAAGGACAATATCGGTCTGGTCAGCCGCATGGGCAATATGGACGAGGTCGACATGACCGGCGGCGCGGAAGCGGAACATGCCAGCACAGAACCGGTGCGGAAACGACCTACCCACGGCGCACCGGTGACACAACTTGACGGTAAACTGGGCAGTCAAACACCGGCCCCGCGCGTCAACTGGCTGAACATGAAAGGTCCGGTGGCCGACGGTCTGGATGTCGCCGAACTCACCAGCCTGGAACTCAAGCACCGCATCGCCCTCTGGCAAAATCTTGAAAAGGTACGGCAAAAACCCGGACACGAGGATGCTTTTCTGCTGGAAACCGCGCCACAGATGGGCGTACGCCTGACCCGGTTGCTCGACGGTGTACAGATCCTTACTGAAGACATGATGAAAAACGGGACCACGTTCAAGGATGTCATCGGTTACAGCGGTGCCTTCGCCAATGTCGCTGAATTTCAAATCCCCTACGGTGCACTGGTGCCGAAAAAAACCGAAAACGTACTGGTCGCCGGCCGCTGTATCGCGGCCGATTTTGCCGTCGCCAACATTACCCGCCTGATCCCCGTGTGCTGGGTCACGGGTGAGGCCGCCGGCATAGCCGCGACGCTGTGCGTGCAGGACCAGTGCACGCCCCGCAATGTCGATATCGCCAAACTGCAAAACATTCTACGGCAGACAGGCGTTTATCTGGGTTAGGATCTTCGAACATCGCCATGAACAAGCGGCGCTGGCAGAGTGTCCTGATACGATTACTGTGCCTGACCGCGGCGCTGGTTCTGATCTGGCCGTTGACACCCTGGGACAACGCTCCCCGGGCAGTGGTCGAAACCAGTCCGCTGGTAGCGATTTGCGCCAGTATTATCAACCGTGCCATAGGCTTCACCGCGGGCATCGGTATCGTCTTCGGGATGCTGTCGATCCTGAAGAAGCGCTGGTTTTGCCGCTTTATCTGTCCGACCGGTCTGGTGCTGGAAGGCATTGTCCATATCGGCCTGAAGCGGACCTCCTGGTGGAGCCGATGGCCGCCGTTGGGACAATATGCGGCGGCCTTGACCCTGGTCGGGGCGTTGATTGGTTATCCGGTTTTGCTCTGGCTGGATCCGATGGCGATTTTCGGCAGCCCGTTCGCAATACCGGTGGCCGGCGATCTGCTCTCCGGGTTGCTGGCCGGCTCGGTACTCGGCATTCTGCTACCGCTAACCTTACTGCTGGGTGGCGTCTGGTGTGGACGGTTATGCCCGCTGGGCGGATTTCAGGATCAATTAGCCGCGCTGAAACCGATTATCGCCGGCGGCCTCCGAACTTTCAGGATCTGGGTAACCGCCCCACCACGGCGGCCGGGAAAAATCTCCCGCTCACGCCGGGCGGTGCTGGCGTCTCTTTTTGGTTTCGGGCTGGGGCTGTGGGGGAGAAACAGCGGCCTGGCGCGCGCCGCAAGCGAAGATGCGCCATTACGACCGCCGGGGGCTCTGCCCGAAGAGCACTTCGCCGGCGTTTGTATCCGATGTGGCAACTGCACTGCCGCCTGTCCCGCCCGGATCATCCGGCCGGATATCACCGGTAAAACCGGTATCGCCGGTTTGCTGGCGCCGACGATTCGTTATGACAGCAAGGAATATTGCCGGGAGGACTGCAACCTGTGCACCCAGGTATGCCCGAGTGGCGCCCTGCAGGCCCTCGATCTTGCGACCAAACAACGCTACATCATTGGTGAGGCCCTGGTGGATACCAGTATCTGCCTGCTGACCCTCGGCAAAAAAGAATGTGACGCCTGTGTCGTCGCCTGTCCCTATAAAGCAATCGCGATCAGTTGGGATGAAAACCAGTATATTTCCTACCCGGCCGTTGATCCCGGTAAATGCAATGGCTGTGGCGCCTGCGAAATCGCCTGTCCGACAAATCCGGTGAGGGCTATCAGCGTCTGGTCGCTACTGCCGGATACGTCGACGGCGGGAAGCGTCGTCGCAGCGCCCAGATTTCTTTCGGGATAGAATCCGCTCTTAGTTATCCGCTGCGCTTTTTCACACCCGGGAAATATCCTCGACAATATCTTTCGCTCCGATTAATACAAACCCCCTTCTTTTGATTTCACGGATGTCCGCTTTGGAGGGGAAAGAATAGTAATGGCCTGCATCCTGGATCCTGGCCTGCTCGAGACTACCGTTCAAATCAGTCAGGATTTTTTCCAAAGTGGACAGTCCTTCCGTCAGTAGCCGCCTGCCTAACGCCAGCAGGCTGTGGACACCCACCATAGCGACGTTTCCGGTCAACAATATCCTGCCAGTATCGATAGTGGCATCGTCAATAGCATGGATGGTAAAACCGAAATCAGAACATTTCCCGGCAGCGGTATGAAACTCTGGAAACACGCCCCGGCATTCCGGCAACAACCCCGGATGCACATTCAGACAGGCCTGGCGCGGGACCCTGATAATTTCAGGGCCGAGTATCTGATCGAAAAAACTGGTGATTATCAGATCGATATCCCGTTCCTGCAGTGAATCTACGAATTTTCTGTCATTAACATCATCGCTGGATTGACAGGTAATGCCATGGCGTTGACAGTACTCTTTAATCGAGATGCAGTCGCTGGATCTGCCCGTCAATTTACTTAACAGATAATTAACCTTGAGCAGTAACGGAAAGAAAATGAAATTATAGCCAAGAAACAGGGAAAATCGAACTCCGGAATACCCAAACAACTGCAGCAAGCTTTTGTTGCCACCGCGGCCATGCCTCCTGAATGGATTGGAACAGACGACCAGATGGATATTATCGCGGTTGCGATTTATAAACCGGATGATAGCGCCATTGGACAAAGCGCAGTCCAATATGAACAACGCGATTCGATGTTGACTGTTAGCCTGTTTCAATATCGGGGGTGGACAACCTATCAGAGTAACTTATAAATTGGATTCCGTTTCAGATGATTCAATTCCTTGATCAAAATACTGATAGTGTCCTTAATCTGTTTCTCGGTATGGGTCGAATTTAAAAAGAATCTGAGTCTGGCGCCCCGCTCCTCCACCGCCGGATAGATGATAGGCTGCACATTGATCCCGTTTTCGAGCAGCCGATTGGAGAGTTTGACACTTAATACTGAACTGCCGATGATGATGGGGATAATGGCATACCCTTGGCATAAACCAGTATCCAGGCCAGATTCAACCGCGGTGTGATAAAACAAGGCGCCGAGTTCCCGGAGCCGTTTTGGCCGTTCCGGTTCCGCTTCGAGTATTTCCAGAGCTGCCAATGCCGCAGCTGCTACAGGTGGTGACATACCGACGCTGTAAACAAAACCCGGGGCGGTATATTTCAGATTATCCACCAACGCATGATTGCCAGTGATATAACCGCCGCAAGCTGAGAGTGTTTTACTGAGTGTCCCCATGGCAATATCGATGTCATTGGCGCTGACGCCAAAATGCTCCTTGATGCCGAAGCCTTTTTCTCCCAACACTCCCAGCGAATGCGCCTCATCGACCATAAGAAAGGCTTTGTGTTTGTATTTTAATTCGATGAATTTGACCAGTTCGGGGATATCACCATCCATACTGTACATACCCTCAATGACAATCAGGACTCTTTGGAATTTTGAACGGTTCTCCTGCAGTATCTTATCCAGGGCAGCCCAGTCATTATGCGGAAAGTGCAAACGTTTTGCGCCGGATAAAATTGCTCCCTGAATAATGCTGTTATGTGCCAGGACATCATGCAGGATCAGATCATTACTGCCAAACAGACAGCCGATGGTGGTGACATTGGTGGCATGCCCGCTGACGAACACAATGCAATCCTCGGTTTTATGGACAGCCGCCAGTTTTCGCTCTAACTCCCTGTGGACCGGGCGTTCACCCGAAACGGGGCGACTGGCCGAGGTCGAGGTACCATACCGATCGATCGCATCTTTGGCCTTTTGCGATATTCTGGGATGGCCGCAAAGACCGAGATAATTGTAGGAGGAAAAATTAATGTACTCCTTATCCCCAATCCAGGTGGTGTTAGAGGCTACCGCTTCATGCATTCTGAAAAATGGATTTTCGATACCGAATTTTTCGGCAGCGGCAGCATGTATCTGTAACTGTTTCAGTCCCGGGAGCGACTCTATTTTGTAATATTCCTCAGGGATATCCCTGGACAGGGCCTTGCTGAATTTTTGTGTAAACCGCGGTTTGTCCGTCTCCGATCGGGACCTGCTGCGCATGCGCTCAATAAGATTCTTTTTATCCGAGATGGAAAGTCCGAATAATTTCTTGTCGGAATCGGTCATTGAAGCATGCGTCTGGTCGTGGCTTTGTCTTCTACATATTCCCTGGTGAACTCATCAATTTCTGTCTCGGAGAATTCCTCCGCATGAGTGGCCGCCAGGCTTTGTACCAGTATCGTATCTTTATCGGGTCCGTGTTCAAAATTCTTATCTCCCGTCAGTATTTTCGTAATACGGGCCGCGATACTGTCAATGGTGGCATTGTCCGACATCGCCATAACCGGAATTATGATACTGAACCGGTTTTCTATGGCGCTGACCAGTTCCATGGCCATCAACGAATCGACCCCCAGATCCTGTATCGATCGGTTATGTTCCACCTTGTCACTGGGCAATTGCAAAATTTTCGCCAGTTCATCCGTCAACATATTGGTTATCAATACATGGACTTCCTCTTTCGACAGGCCCTGTATCATCTCCTTGATATCCATGTTGTCTTCATAGTGATCATCATCGGATATTGCATGAGTCATGAAATGATAGGTCGGGGATGAGACGATCGGCAGTAATCTTTTCATGGCCGGCCAGTTGGCATTTAAAACTGCAGTCTCGGTCATATCCGACGCCAGCGCTGTTTCCATCGCGTTGAATGCCTGCTTTATGTAGATACCTTTAATGCCGAGCCGTTTGCTGAAGGTTTCGCGTAACGCCTCATTTCTGGCCAGATAGCCGCTGTCCATGATTGCATCCCAGGCGATGGCGAGAGCCGGCAATCCCTGTGCCTTGCGATAACGGGCCAGGGCTTCCAGATAATGATTGGCCGCTACATAATTAGCCTGACCCGGATTGCCCAGGTAGGTGGTGGCTGAAGAATACAGGATAAAGAAATCAAGATTCTGGTCTATAGTCAACTGATGCAGGTTCCAGGCGCCCTGTATCTTGGGTTTAAACACCTGCCTCATACTGTCTTCCGTTTGCTCACGCAGAGTACTATCATCGAGCACCATGGCTGCGTGTATGATACCTTTTAAAGGTGGCTGGGATTCTTCTATATCCCGCAATACTTTTTGCAAGGCCACTGGATCAGAAACATCGCACTGCTTGACCGTTACCTTGGCGCCGGTCAAGGTAATTTCCTCAACTTCCGCAGCAATCCCGGCTTCAGCAAGGCTCCTTCTCCCCAACAGGATCAGGTGCCGTGCGCCTTTTTCAGCCAGCCATCTGGCAGTAGCCAGACCGAAACCGCTGGTGGCGCCAGTAATCAAATAACTGCCCTTGTCATTAAAACGCAGCGGCGGGTGATCGCTCTGCTTTTCAACCATATCTCCAATCTCGTTTTTCACCGTCACCACAATCTTGCCGATATGCCCGGAATGCTGCATCAGGCGGAAGGCGCTGGCTACATCCGATGCGGGATAAACCGTATGTGGCAATGGACGAAACTCTCCGTGTTCAAATAATTCCATGATCTCCTTGAACAGTTTTTTCGAAAGGTCGGGTTGCTCGGAGATGAGTTGGTCAGCATCGATGCCAAAATAAGTGATGTTATTCCGGAATGGCCGCAGACCTATCTGGGTGTTTTCCAGGAAATCCCTTTTCCCCAGTTCCAGAAAACGTCCAAATGGTTTCAATACGGAGAAATTTTTGTCGATAGCCTCACCAGCGAGCGAGTTCAGCACGACATCAATACCGCGTCCTTCCGTAATTTCCATGATATCGTCCGCGTATTCCAGGGTCCTTGAATTCAGGACATGTTCAACGCCCAGTTGCTTCAGGTACTGGCGCTTTTCCTCCGACCCGGCGGTGGCGAAAATTTCCGCACCTAGTAATCTTGCATACTGTATTGCCGCCAGGCCGACACCGCCCGCCGCCCCGTGGATCAGGACTTTTTCACCTTCACTGAGCCTGGCCAGGTAGCCCAAGGCATAATACGCTGTGAAAAAGGCTGTCGGTATCGTGGCTGCCTCTTCGAAACTCCATTGCGGTGGTTTACGAGTTACTGATATGGGTCTGGCGATAACATGACTACCAAAACTCGCCGGAGCAAAAGCAATCACTTCATCGCCTGGTTTAAATTCGCTGATACCGGCGCTGATTCGCGAGACGATACCGGAACATTCCAAACCCAGTGTAGCGCCGGCATAACCATTTTCGAGCATTTCATCCGGCAATAACCCCGAGGCAAACATGATATCCCTGAAGTTTAAACCGGTAGCGATCACTTCAATTTCAACTTCGCCGGGATTCAATTGCCGTTTTTCCTGTTGTTGCCAAATCAAATTATCCATGTTGCCAGGCGTGGTAAAAATCAGATTGGCTCGCTGTTCTTGCTGTCTGGGATTGGGGGATTTAACGACTGACGTCTTTGCACCAGGCAATATTTTTTCCAATCGCATCACTTTTCTGGCATCCGGGGTCAGGATAATTTCATCCTCTTCGTCCGCTTTTAATATCTCCTCGATGAGGGCATGCGACAACTTTTGCAGATTGTGACCTAACTGTAAATCCAGTAACTTGCAATCAATATTTGGAAACTCATTGCGGATTACCCTGCCCATCCCCCATAAAGTGGACTGATTCGGCAGGACCGGCGTCTTTGGCCGGTCAGAGGCATAGTCTGGTGTGCAGCTATCACTTGTAATCAGCCACAATTTCGGAAAACTATCCCAATAAACAGATTCTATCCCTTTCAGCAAATTAACCACACCCATGCAACAACGGGACTGGCCGTCCACCAGATTCGTATTAAATATACCCGCAGCCAGACTCAACGCATTGAGATAAATAACATGCTGCAGCGAGGTATGTTCTTTGCGGATCCCCGTAAACAGCCGTATATAATCCTGTTCCACGAATAGATATCTTGCTCCCCCGCCGCCGCTCGTGGCAATCGCGCCGGATGTTATGCCCACGATGGCTTGAATACCCAGAGTCGCCAATTCAAATTGCAAGGTTTCAGCCAGCGCCAGGGATTGCCCGTCATTTTCACAAACCAGCAGCCATGGATGTTCCTTCTCGTCACGGATAGCCTCTTGCGCCTTACTACGGATTTCGCGATTGGCGGCAATGACAAAATTATGGGCATTCGGATTCACTGCTTCAGACAAAATCCGGCCACCCTTGAATTCCGATTTTTCCAGTGCCACCAGCCAGTCCTCAGCTTCCATCAACAAGGATATCGGCAGGTCCGTTTCACTGTTGCGAGTCCACCAACTGGGATCGACACCACAATTGATATCGATCAATCTGTCCGGCTGTTTTTCGGAAAATATCAGTAATCCGCCTGATGCGACCAGGTAACTGAGCTGTGAAAAAGTCTTCAGGATATCCTCGCCAAGATGTATCCAATTAAGTGAAATCAAAATATCAAATTCACCTTCGTCAAACTCATTGACGAAATTGTTTGTGGAAAAATTCAAAACAGAGACACTGACGTTCGGGTATGATTTGAACCGTTGTTCCATCCTTATTTTTATAGATTCATCCGTCGCCAGCAAATGCATTTCACAAAATTCCTTTCGGAGGATTGATATCAATTGCCTGGTCATGCAGGTATCCTGGTCAACAATTTCGGCCAGTCGCAATCTGCGCTTGCTGGCCGGCCAGCTATCGAGAATATGCTGGACTACAGTACGGATGCATTCGCTGACCACCTTCCCGGTTGTAAAATGATTGTTCTGTGCAGTTGCACTGTGATTGATGACATCTTTGACTGTGCTGTTTGTCAACAGGTCCATCAAATTAAACCCCACCTTCAAGGTAGCCATAATTTGCGGCAAGCAAGCCGGATAATCCGCGATGATTGAACGCCAGATTGCGACACTTTCATCATTGTCTTCAGGAAGGTCCAGTTTCCAATAACCTTCCTTGCGGATCGCCTTGCCATCATCCTGCAATAACTTGAGAAGGTTGTTGATATAATGCCTATGGACAGGGTTAATCCCCGATGTCGTCAGCAACGAATCGGTCGTAAATTCTCCAATATGGGCACCCAGTCTCCGCAGAGTCCTTTCGGCAAGGGCTGAAGCAAGGGCGTCAAACAGCGGCAGGATCTGTTCTTTAAAAGTGCCATCCTCTTCCAACACCCGATTGAATTTCAAGGTCTTAATTATCCCTTTCTCCAGATCATCCAGTGATGGTAGTGGCGAGATCTTCTGCAGATCGATGTGATTCATGGGTAGCTGCCGGAAGGCGTAAAAGGCGGGGATGTCCCTCTGCCGTGAAACTTGCGATAGCTGCTTGAAAAAGCAGTTCTCAAGCTTGGCCACAACCTTGCCGGTTTTGTCCAGCAGCGAAAAATGTGCGGACACGGATCGTCTGGAGAAGTTGATAATCTCGCAGATACAACTTTCGACAGGCTCATCTGATTCGGAGTAATGAATATTTCCAACGGCTACCGGCAACATCGGGGACATGGGATTTAAAGGTGTGGACAGGCCATCTAGAATCGCGGGAAATAAAGTATGGAAGGCCGCATCCAGTATCGCCGGGCCCAAAACATAATTACTTTCATGTTGTTGTTGGCTGATACGCCTGTCAAATCTGGAGACCAGCACATCTTGACTCACCCAGACTTCGTCAGCGCCCTGAAAATATTCGCCATATTGCAGTCCCATCTGCGCAGCCAGCTTATAGATTTCTTCCTTGCTGAACCCATAATCCGCGTCAGTCTTGAATTGTTTGAAGTCAAACGCAATTTGTTTAATGGGAGCGACATGATTAACCAGCTTGCCGACTGCATGAATATTCCATGCCTGATCGCTTAAACGGGTTCGGCTCTGGATGAGGAAATTCAAATCCTCAGTACGTAATAAAAACTGGATATCCTTAATCTGCCCTGCTTCGATTACCAGGGGGCGGCGAATTTCAAAATTTATGATTTCGGCATGACCTCTCTCAAAATAAATTTCCGAGGCTGCCAGTGCCATTTCGATAAAGGCTGCCGCCGGGAATACAGCTACACCATCTACCAAATGATCTTTCAGAAATGGATGGGTAGTAAGATCAATCTGGTTGTGCCAGAGACCAGTCATCAGATTGGAACGTATCCCCAGCAACACATGCTCGCTGGCTTTATTCGTAGACTCGATGGAACTGACCGGTTGGTATTTTTCCTTGTGCCATGGATAAGGGGGTAGATTCACGATATTTCCGGCCGCCTTGAAAAAATGCCTGAGATCATTTCTGTCAGATGCGAGCATGCTTTCATAGACTGACCTGGCGATCAGGGCCGGTTCGTTTTTACTCCCGCGTTTCAGGGTGACTATACATTTACCCTGTTTTTTCTGGCCGCGGATACATTCAAGTGTGTAAGTTTTAAGGATAGGGTGCGGACCGACTTCTATAAATACGCCATAATCCTGATTAAGCAGCGCAGTCACTGCATTACCGAATAACACTGGTTGACGCAGATTACGCCACCAATATTCTGTATTGAGTTGCGCCCCCGGGATACGGTCTCCAGTAACGGTTGAAATAAAATCGGTAGGGCCAGACTGAGGCTGTATAGTTCCAAGATTTTTAAAAAACTCTTCCTTGAAGTCATCCATCGCCTGACTGTGGAAGGCATAATCCAAATCCAGGATACGGCAAAAGACCCGGTCATCGGTCAGCATATTCGCCAACCTTTCGATCGTTGTGCCAGGGCCTGTGAAAGTTACCGATTTCGGGCTGTTTACGGCGGCCAATTCCAGACCTGCATCGATGTGCAGTAGTAATTCCCCGGCTTTGTCGGCGCCAACCTGGGCGGCAGCCATTTTTCCCATGCCTTTGCTCTTGCCTTGCGCGAGACTCCGGAAATGTATTACCCGCACTGCCTGTTCCAGATCGAGTATCCCTGCCGCATAAGCAGCGGCCACTTCCCCGACACTGTGTCCCAACACTGCCGTTGCCTCGATGCCGTACTGCTTCAATATTTGCAGAACACCCAACTGGACAGCAAATAATAAGGGCTGGGCAATTTCAGTGTACTCAATCCGAGATGTAGATCGGTCACACAATAATTCTTCGCGAATCGACCAGCCTGACACGGGTTCGAAGACTTTATCAATCTCCTCAATCTTTGCTTTAAATGCCGGGGCTGCCAACAGGCCGACTCCCATGCCTGCCCACTGCGAGCCGTTCCCTGAGAATATCAGGGCAATTTTATTGGCCTTGTCCAATTTCTCGCAGGATACGATATGCTCACTCTCCCGCCCCGCTGCATAGTGTGACAACTCGTTGCTGATAATTTCCAAAGTTTCGCCATAGGCAACCACTCCATGTCGTAACCGCTGCCTGTGCAATGCCGCCGTATAAAAAATATCGTAGGCATTGTCCTTGCCGTCAGAAGTCGACAGGAGTTCGCTGTATTGTTTTGCCTTGAGTTTGAGAGATTCCGCACTCATGGCAGATAAAAACAACGGGGGAATTGATGTTTTTCCCTTCTGGTCCCGCACCAGCTTCCCTGGGACATACTCGGCCAGTACGGCATGGGCATTACTACCGCCGAAACCAAAGGAATTGACTCCCATAATGAGCTTGCCTGTTTTTTCCGTCAGCGGTAATTCTTCCGTCACCAGTTTCAAATTCAGAGAAGCAAAATCAATATTTGGATTCGGCGTGGTGAAATTGATGGACGCCGGGATACAACGATGCTGCAGGGCGAGCACAACTTTCATTAACCCCGCCGCACCTGAGGCCGGTTCAAGGTGACCGATATTCGATTTGACGGATCCTATCAACACCGGATTGTCCTTATTGCGTTTCACCCCGACACCATTACCAATGGAATAGGCTTCGATCGGATCGCCGACCTGGGTGCCGGTGCCGTGCGCCTCGATATAACTGATATCATCTGCATTGATGCCGATATTTCGATAAACGGATTCGAGCAAGGATTTTTGCGCATCACCATCCGGGACCGTCAAAGAACGATTCCCACCATCAGTGTTCACGCCAGTCCCCAGAATGACTGCCTTTATGGGATCATTGTCCGCCTCGGCCGCGGACAAGGGTTTCAGGAAGAATACTGCTCCACCTTCCGATCGCACATAACCGTTCGCCTTTGCATCGAACACCTTGCACTTGCCGTCCGGTGACAACATGGAGGCCTTGGAAAAACCAATGAATGGAAACGGGCTCAGCAGGAGGTGGGCGGTACCGACAAGACTGGCGGGAGTTTCATTATTCCAGATGCTGGTACAGGCCTGATGCAAGGCGACGGCGAACGATGAGCAGGCCGTATCGATGGCGACGCTGATGCCACGCAAATCAAATATATGGGAAATCCGGTTAGCGGCGATACTGAGGGTATTCCCTGTCATAAAATAACTGTCGGCAATACGGGGTCGTCAAAGCGGGAATTGGCAGAATCGGTAGTCGATATTCCCACATAGACCGAACAATCCGTTCCAGCCAGCTGTGCCGGAACCTGGCCGCCGGATTCCAGAGCTTCCCAGGTCAACTCCAGCAGCAATCGTTGTTGCGGGTCCATCGGTATGGTTTCTCTCGGTGACAGACCGAAAAATCCCGGATCGAAATGCCAGACATTTTCCAACTGCCCGGCGAATTTTGCGTAGGTTTTGCCGGGTACCAACGGATCGGGATGATAATAATAATCCTTGGACCAGCGATCTGGGAAAATTTCAGTGATGGCATCCGCACGCTGTAACAACAGCCGCCAGAAATCATCCGGGCTGTTTGCGCCGCCTGGAAAGCGGCACGCCATGCCCACTATTGCGATCGGTTCTTTCTTATTCATTCAATATTGTGAATTAAAGTAGTTCCCTGTATTGATCCATTGATAAACAATTGCTTATCATCAATTCTTATTTATTGTGTCTAAGCTACGCTATTATTCAAGAATTATCAACCAGTTATCCCGTTTTTGAGAAGTAAGTCATATAATCCACCGACAATACAGTCACAGGTAATTGGCCGAGCCTTACAAATCAATTATGGTTCAAATTTATGTATTGTTGAAGTCAGGCTTAATCACTGTGAATTAGTATCAGTACAATGCTTACGAATCATTTCGAAAATGCTTAATAAAAAATCTATGGTTACTGGTTTTGTCTATGATGAGCGATATCTGCTGCATGACCCGGGTTACGGTCACCCGGAATGCAAGCAACGGTTGCAAGCAACGATGGGGTATTTAACCCAACTGCCCTGGTTCACGGCGCTGGTGCCGGTCGCAACGGAGTCACTAGATATTGGCTGGCTACAGCATATACATTCGAGTCGTTATATTGAGCGGGCCCGCCGTGCCTGCCTGACACATCAGACATACCTGGATACCATGGATGTTGGGATTTGCGACGATTCGTTTGACGTGGCCCTGTTGGCAGCCGGGGCGCCACTGGCGCTGGCTGACAAAATTTTCACTGGCGATATAAACAACGGCTTTGGTCTCCTTCGGCCACCGGGACATCATGCGGAAACGGACATGGCCATGGGTTTTTGCCTGTTTAACAATGTCGCGATATTGGCGCGGTATTTACAACAGCAGTATAAACTGGACAAGATTCTGATCCTGGACTGGGATGTTCATCATGGTAACGGTACTCAACATATATTCGAACAGGATCCATCCGTTCTTTACATCAGCACCCATCAATATCCATTTTATCCGGGCACCGGAGCTGCAACGGAGACCGGGATCGGCCGCGGTGTGGGCGCCACCTTGAATTGTCCGATGCCCGCGGGTAGCACGGATGCGGATTATGAAAAGGTCTTTTGGGAAAAAATTCTACCCAAGATGCGGGAATTCAAACCTGAGTTCATCATCATCTCCGCCGGTTTTGATGCCCATAAAGATGATCCGCTGGGGGGGATTTGTTTGAGCACCGAGTTTTATGGCTGGATGACGGACCGTGTCATCGAGATTGCGGACCAGTATTGTGGCGGTCGGATTATTTCACTACTCGAAGGCGGTTATAATCTGTCCATGCTGCCTTTATGTATTGAATCCCATTTAAAACGCCTCGTCGATTTCGACAACCAATCAGTCGCTTCTGCCCCGATATGACCCGACTGTCCCCCGGTCCGCCAGGGTAAAAATGCTATTGAAACTGCGACGATGATAGCAATGATAATCAACGCGAGTGATTTTTCGCTGCATAGTCAATTACACTCAAAAACGTCATACCTTGGCGATCATGCCTGCGAGTGTTTATCACGCAAAGCAGCTACTGTTGTAATAAAAACAGGTCGCCACTCTCCTTTAAAATAAATGTCTTTTTTATTTTAAATATCAATAGGTTATAAAATCGTTAATGATATCTTATAAACTTAAACATTATTATTAACCTTTAATTACAGGATTTATATAGAATTTTTTCTTGATTTTCTTTAAAAATTAGTCTAAAAACAATCTCTATCGGCTGAAAATAACGGTAAAAAAGCCATGATTAGTCAAAAAGTTAACAAATACTCCAAGAAACTACGTAAAGAAGGGCAAAATCTTTACCGATTCGCCCATGATGGCATTAAACCCCTACTGGATGCCCAGACTGGATTCATCCACCATCCCGCCAGTTTCCCTATCGATTTCAAACGCCTCTGGTTTACCGATGCAGCTAACGATAATGAAGATGGGCCAGGCAATATCGGTGTCATCTTCGAATCGGAAAAATATATTAAACCTGGAACCATCATTGAGATCTCGATACCGGTCAGAAATGAAATGGAAAAATTCCGTGGGAAGGTTGTCCTGGTGAAAAACTTTGGTGATCGCTATGAAATCGGCCTGTGGTTCTGTTGCCGTGCCGATGCGAGCCGCGCCAGGATCGTCGAGCAGATTTGCCACATCGAAACGTATATCCAGGAAAAAAAATACCGGGATGGTCCTTATGCCCTCAACCGCGAGAAGATGGCGGAAGAATGGATCATGAATAACGCCAGCAACGTACCTACTCTCTAAATACAGTTATAAGCTACAAGTCATAAGCGATAAGTAACGAATCAGAAATGATGTATTTTCTTGTTTCTATAGATTGATAACAAATTACGTTCCGCTTTTACTTTAAACTTCTCGCTATTTTTTTCCTTATAACTTATTACTTTGGACTGTATTTAATCCCCGTCCCGCCCAATCCGCAATAACCATCAGGATTTTTTGCCAGATACTGCTGGTGATAATCTTCTGCATAATAAAAAACCGGGGCGGCAATGATCTCCGTCGTGATTTGCGGAAAACCAGCGGCAGTCAGAACTTTCTGGTAATTCTCTTTTGATCGTACAGCCTGGGAATATTGTTCATCGTTATAGGTATATATACCTGACCGGTACTGCGTGCCGACATCATTACTCTGACGCATCCCCTGGGTTGGGTCATGGGCTTCCCAGAATATGGTTAATAAATCCGGATAACCAATGCGGGCAGGATCATAAATAACCAGTACTGATTCATTATGTCCCGTCAATCCGCTGCACACTTCCGTGTAAGTGGGATGGGGAGTGTACCCGGCGGCATAACCGACAGCGGTTGTGTAGACTCCATCGACCTGCCAGAATTTTCTTTCCGCCCCCCAGAAGCAACCCAGACCGAACATGGCTAGCCGCATGTCCTCGGGGAAAGGAGGTTTTATTGGATTGCCATTTACATAATGGCGGTTAGTGACAACCATGGCTTCCTGACGCCCGGGCAGGCATTCCTCCGGCCGTGGCATATGGGCCTTATGTCCAAACATCTATTGTTATTCGCCGCTCATTAATTTCATTATTTTTGATAGATGTCCTTATATGCCAGATAAATACTGGCGATGGTCATCGGTATCAATACCAGCCAGCCCAGACCCAGTGGAATGGTGGCTATAATAGTAAAAATCAGACCGATCACGCCGTAGACCAGGTAAGGAATGAAATTTTTCAGGCATCCCGTAAAACTGGCTTTCATCGCCGTCATCGCCCCCATATTCTCCAGGACGATCAGTGCGGGCGCGAACCATACCAGTACCAGTAAAGGAAGATATAAAGCCAGCCCGGTTAATGTCACCAGTAGTATGTTCAGCGCAATTGGAGCTATCAATTCAAACAGCCGATTAAGATCGTTCTGAGTGACAGCATCCTGGATGGATGTGATCATCTCCATCATCGATTCCATACTGCCTATCGTCGCAATGATCATGACGCCACAAATCGCCATTATTACTACCATACCTGACAGATAAACAACTCCGACTACCAGCAGTTGGCTAAAATTCGTGGAGAAACCGGAAAATAAATGTGTAAAGGTAAAGCCACTGTTCTGGTCTGCGGCACGGCAGCCTGACATCAATCCACCCATTAACACGGGAAATATCAGTTGTAGGATAATAGTGCCGAGAACAGGAACTAAATTTGATAGCAAATACAGAATAATCAGAAAAATGGTAACCCCAATCCAGGCCAGCCAGTTTTTCCAGAAGATGGTAAAGCCGTCCACCAGCCAGTCCAAACCCCGTCCGGCCGGAGCAGTTTTTATGTTCACTATCGTTGCTGTATCGTGCATTGATCCTCCTTAAGCTGAAAACTCCAGCTCGAGTGCGTAAATCATTCAATGATACTGACGAAGTTTGATAACCCGGGCAAGTCTCAGGAGTTTGTGGTGATTTTAGCAGGAATTGCATTATTTGATATATTCAGGACCAGCTCCCGATGCTTGGAGGTCCTTGCCGCAATCAGTCATTCGAGCGGGAAATTTCTTCATTGCCTATGCAGATCTGGCTATACTGCATCATGCATGAGCAAGTAATGTTTTAACTGGTTGATTCAAACCTCAGAGGTTATCTGGTGGCCAAAGTAATCGATGTGTTGCTGCAAGACCATAAAAATATTTTCGCGCTGCTGGCCCTGCTGGAAAAACAGGTTAAGCATTTTATGGCGGGAGAGTACGCCGACTACCAGATCCTTACGGATATCATGCACTATTTCGTCCATCAACCGGATGTTTATCACCATCCGCATGAAGATATTATCTTTGCGGCATTAAAACGTAAAAATATCAACGTCGCGGATCTGATTGATGAAATCACGACCGAACATGAGGTGATGGCAGCAGCCTCAGCCACCATTTACGATGAATTAAAACAAATCCAGGGCAATGCCATACTCTCCCGCGACGAAATAGTCCTGCGTTTGAAGGATTTTATCTCGCGTTATCAGACTCATATTACCAGGGAAGAGAGAGAGTTGTTCGCGCTTGCCAATACTACGCTGGACGATGCCGATTGGCGCATAATTGATGCCGAAATCGGCCATAACGACGATCCCTTGTTTGGAAAAATTCTGGATGGTGAATACAAGGATCTCTATAAAGTGATATTGGCGGAAGACAAAGATTCCCTGCGTTCTTAATCCGCAACCGGGACCTGATGAACATCAATCAGAATGTCTGTGCCACTGTTTCCAGTGCCACAATCAGATTTTACGAAGAGCTGAATGACTTTCTACCGCTACAAAAGCGCAAACATGATATTACCATCACATTCAGACAACGTAATTCCATCAAGGACTTGATCGAATCCCTGGGAATACCCCACACGGAAATTGATCTCATACTGGTCAATCAGACACCGGTTGATTTTTCCTATATCGTGCGGGACCAGGATCGCATCAGCGTTTACCCGGTTTTTGAATCGTTCGATATTTCTTCACTGAACAGGTTGCGACCCCAACCGTTACGCTACCTTCGGTTTGTTCTCGATATCCACCTCGGCAAGCTGGCGAAATATCTGCGCATGCTGGGTTTCGACACCCTCTATGCCAATCACTACAGCGATACCGAACTGGCAACCCTGGCCAGTAGCGGCGAGAAACGCATCCTCCTGACGCGCGATGTCGGCCTGCTGAAACACAAACTGGTCAGCCATGGTTATTTCGTCAGGACAACCCAGCCCCGGCAACAGTTGGTCGAAATCGTGGAGCGCTTTGATCTGAAAAAACTGGTTACGCCTTTCAAACGCTGCGTGCATTGCAACGGCTGCCTGACACCGCTGGAGAAACCGGCAGCGCAGGGTCGCGTTCCGGCGCAGATTTATCAGGACCTGGATAAATTCGTGCTTTGCGACTCGTGCCAGCAAATTTACTGGCAAGGCAGCCATTACGACCGCATGATGAAATTCATCCGGTTTTTGCTGAATCCTTGATTCGATATTTCATGTTTTAACTCGTGGTTGGCATTTTGCTCTCCCCGGACTTTCCTCCTCCTGGTTGATTTCACCGGCTTTACAGGAAATTGTTGATAATCTGTTCTATATTTTAAGTAAGACAATTCTGAACGTATCGACCTTGGCGGAGGTAATTTTTATGGCTATTGCGATCACCTTGGCGGAATATCTGAATAATGAAGGGATTAATTATGATCTTATCCCCCACCCCCATACCAGCAGCAGTCTGGAATCAGCGGAATCAGCCCATGTGCCTGGAGATCAACTGGCCAAAGGCGTGGTGCTTGAGGATGGTGAAGGCGTGTTACTGGCAGTTATTCCTTCCACCCACAAGCTGGACCTCGACTCCCTGGAACGCTGTCTGGGCAGAAGGCTGGACCTGGTTTCAGAAATGCGACTGTATCAGTTATTTCATGATTGTGAATTCGGGGCCATCCCGCCTGTCGGCAAGGCCTATGGTTATGAAACGATTATGGATGACAGTTTGCTGGACCGGGAGGAAGTGTATTTTGAGGCCGGGGATCATGTTGATTTGGTACATATGAGCGGTGATACATTTCAATCGCTGATGGAGGATGCTGAACACGCACAGTTCAGTCATCACCTGTAGGCAGACCAATCAGCAAGGAGGCTATGAATAAAACTTCGCAGCAGTAAGCGGCCAGGCGTGCCGTACGCGGTGCTTTATTTGTCAGGCGTAGTGCCCTATCCTGTCTACTCTTTATAATACCCGTCCGTTTATACAAATGCAGAAACTGATTGCGCTCCATGACCACAGGCCTGTTTCAGATCTGTTAAGTTTTATTGAATCGAATCAACCCCTGGCGGTCCTGACAGGCGCCGGTTGCAGCACGGATTCCGGCATACCCGATTATCGTGACCGGACCGGCCAATGGAAACACCGCCAGCCGGTGCTCTACACGGATTTTATCCGTCGGACCGACATCCGCCAACGCTACTGGTCCAGAAGCATGCTGGGCTGGCCGCGCATAGCACAGGCCAGTCCCAACGCCACACATACGGCACTCGCGGCGCTGGAGCATGCCGGACTGATCCTGTATCTGGTGACGCAAAATGTGGATGGTCTGCATCAGAAAGCAGGCAGCCAGTCCTTGCTGGAGCTGCATGGCGGAATCGCCTGGGTGATTTGTCTCGAATGTCGCTATAGAATTCCCCGCAGCGAGGTTCAGGATATCCTGTTGCAGGAGAATCCCAGTCTCAACCTCATGGTGGATATCTTCACACCGGATGGTGATGCCCAGATAGAAAACCAGGATTTATCTTCCTTCCGCGTGCCTGCCTGCCCGATGTGTCAGGGTATCCTCAAGCCCGATGTGGTCTTTTTCGGGGAGCAGGTTCCCAGGCACCGCATCGACAGGGTGATTAGTGCACTGGATCAGGCCCAAGCCCTGCTCGTCATCGGTTCCTCCTTAATGGTTTATTCCGGGTATCGCTTCTGTAAATATACTCGGGAAAACGGGAAATCCGTTGCAGTTCTAAACCTGGGCCGTACGAGGGCTGACAATGATTTAAACCTCAAGGTTGATTTACCCTGCCATGTTGTATTGCCGGAAATCACCTCGAGGCTTCTATACAAACACTGAATACAATTAAAAAAATCATAAAATGTATTTTGCAGTTCTTTTTTTAATTTAAAATAGATTCTAACTTATTGAAATTAAAATTTAATTTAACCTGACGCCTGAAAAACACGGATTCCGGGACTGATTACTAGCATGAGCGATGCTGCCCAATTAAAAAGCATACTGATCCTTGATGACGATGGGGATTTCCGTAAACTTCTGATAACGATACTCAGCAAGAAGTTTGAAGGCGTCACTGTGACCGAATATGACCCGGTTGCCCAGGGCGTGCCCGATGAAAACTTTAACTGGTCCAAATACGACGTCCTGCTGCTGGATTACCACTTGTCAATTCCACGTACTACCGGACTCGACATACTGCAAATTAACCGCAAAAACGAACTTTTCCCGGCAACCGTCATGCTCACGGCTGCAGGCAATGAGGAAATTGCCGTACGTGCAATAAAGGCCGGAGTACACGATTACCTGCGCAAGGAATATCTGGACAAAGAGCGCCTGCACTCCGCCATTCTGGATGCATTTGAAAAACACCAGGTGGAGCGTGACAAACTCAACGAATTGACCAGTCAGAGCCATGCCTTTAACAAGGCATTGTTTTACCAGGAGCTGGAACAAAAGGACAAGGATAAAAATAATCGTGTGTTGTTACTGATTAAACTCGATAAACATGATGTCCTGGAAAAGCGGCTGGGGATCATATTTCGTGACAATATCATCAGGCACATTGCCAAACAGAGTTTCGAAGTATTCAAATCGGCTGATTGTAATCCCAGTATTACCCGCTTCGGTGATGCATCCGTTGCCATGCTGATCGATGAACCCAAGTCTAGAAACACGATGGAATTTCATCTTGAAGGCCTGTGTGCCCACCTGGGAAAGCACCCGTACAGAGTTGATGGAAAAAATATTAATGCCACCGTCAGCATCGGTGTGCTTTGTTTGTCTGACAAGCAATTAAACGCTGAAGACTATATCAACCATGCTCTCATAGCCGCACGCAAAGCCT
This sequence comes from Gammaproteobacteria bacterium, assembly GCA_015661095.1. Taxonomy (GTDB): domain Bacteria; phylum Pseudomonadota; class Gammaproteobacteria; order Eutrophobiales; family Eutrophobiaceae; genus JACVQI01. The sequence continues at coordinate 1,488 of JACVQI010000026.1, read as the reverse complement.
CCGCTGAAGAAGGGTACTCCTTTTACCTGTATCGTGAAACCGATTGGCAGGCAATTGCGGAAAAGCCCGTCGAAAAAAATGAATTAATCGAAGATGATCAGGTTCCTGTTGACACGCAAGCAGAGGCCCGGCAACTACCGGAACCGGTAACGGAAGCGGGACCAGAACCCATAACTAAGCCAGGGGGCGAGGCAAGAGCACCAGCCAAAAAGGAAACAGTTCCGCCACCTCAGCCTGTTACTGTTACAGCCGTACCTGAAAAAACCGCAGAACCGGTTGTCGAACCCATTCCAGTTAAGGCGGAACCAACAATCGACAGCAAGTCGTTGACGGAATTACTGCAATCTATCAAGACAGCGTTTGAAGAAAAGCGAGCCGTGCAAATTTTTCAACCGGTGATTCCGCTTAGCCACGAAGAAAATGATCAGGACATATATATCGTCGCAGTCCAATTGGTAAACAAGGATGGTTCGATTTTGCCGCCCGATGAATTAAAAAAGGTTGCAGGCGTCCCAGCCTTCAGAAAATTTCTGGATCGATGGATGCTGCGCGAGATAATCGGAAGACTGGTGAACAGGAAACATGAAGGATATATCTTCTTCATAAACATCAGTGCGGAATCAATCGCGGACGCAACATTCTTCAACTGGTTGCGAACCCTGCTAAAGGGTCTGGACAAAATCAATCCGGGCAAACAGATTATCCTGGAAATATCCGCCAGGGAAATACTCAACATTCAAAAACAGACTACTGCATTGATGTCATTTTTCAAGAAGTCGCATGGCTTCAGGTTTATACTGGCGCAACCTTCGGACATTCAGCAAATTCAAAATCTGTGCAATTCCATGCAATTCGATCTCATCCGCGGTGATTACGAATTGATTAATAAGTTGAATACGACTTACACGGATGTTACAGCGGAGACTGGCAAACGCTCCCTTCTGCAGCAATTAAAGGAAAGTGGAGTACATATTGTAGTGGATGATGTAGTGGATGCGACCAAACTCACTGATACCATTACTTTGGGATCAGACTATGCCAGCGGTGCATTTATCGGCGAACCTGAGATTATCACTCCAGCATTTTTTGATCTAAACTGTTAGAAAGAGTAACTGAGAGCGGCACTTGAGCGAAACTGTCACTGAAAAGAAACTGGCCAGGCGCTTCGGCGACTATCTGGTCTGCTCGGCGGGAACGCTGAAAAACGCCGTCAAACGCCAGGGCCAGTTGCTCAAACTGGGCCAGATATTCAAGCCCATCGGGGAAATCCTGCTCGAAAACAAGGAAATCAGCCGTGAGGACCTGGAGACCGCGATCAGAAAGCAACGCATCGATCGCATTAAAATCTGCCCGGTCTTCAGCACCCTGACGGGGACGGAACTGTCCGCCCTGAGCATGAAATTCACCGAAATTAGCATTCCCGCCGGCGAACAGTTCATCTATCAGGATACGCCGGACCCGAAGTTATATATTATCGGCTCCGGCAAG
>JACVQI010000307.1 GCA_015661095.1 Gammaproteobacteria bacterium | reverse complement strand
GGTGACAAACCCCTTGCTGAGGGGATCGAGATCCAATGCCAGTTGCTCCGCTTCCCGCAGTTGCAAGTCGTTTCCGTCCACAGCCTTGACGAGCAACGGTAGTAACCAGAAACCGCCGACAATAGTCAAGAACACCAGCGACCGCTTTTTAATATGTTCGGATAAAAACATAACGTACTCCTGAATCAAAAAACTGTGAAATGCTGACCGACTACCGCTGAAGCGCCGGGTTAATTCAGGAGTACGCAATTCCTCTCGAGTGGCGAAAAACAGGCACGATCAGGTTTGTCGGGTTTGCCGATGACATAGGCAAGTACCGCGGGTGTGTAATCCGACGTGTAGGCGATTGAGATCGGGATCTTGATTTCAGCGTAATCACGGAAGTCATTAATGGTGATGGAATGCTTGTCTGCAATCAGCATGGAATTATCACCACAATCGCAGACACTCATGCAAGGCTTGGCGGGAGACATCGGTTCCGGCTTGCTGCCGCCATTGTGAGTACAATGACCGTCGTGATGAGAACTAACAACAGCGGCTAACTGCCGGGCCTGCTCCAGTTTCATCAGGCAGTGCTGGCAGAATAACGCAAACAGACTGCTGAGGAAGACCGTCAGTATGAGTGGCGCGATGATGGTTTGCATTTTTCTGAACCAGACCAGCATTTAATGTGCCTCTGTTTCACACTCACTGGCCAGGGCGTCGAGGATCGGACATTCACTGGTCGGGCCCTTGCCGGGACATTTGTTCACCAGATGCCGCAAGGTTTCGCGCATGCGCTCCAGCATTTTTATCTTCGCCTCGATGTCCCGCAGTTTATGTGCGGCGATGTTTTTGATCTCGCGGCTGGTCGTGCTACTGTCCGCCTGCAAAGACAGCAGTTCCTTAATCTCATTCAGCGAGAATCCCAGATTCTTGGCGTGCTGGATGAAAACCAGTTTGCGGATGTCCGCCTCGGAAAATTGCCGGTAACCGCTGGCCTTGCGTTGTGGCTCGGCCAGCAAACCCTTGCGTTCGTAAAAACGTATCGTCTCCACGCTCACGGCGGCCCGCTTAGCGACTTTACCGATTGATAACAGGGTCATAGCACAGTCCGGTTCTTTAAAGATAAGTAAATTATAGACTCTGAAGTATAGTACAGAGTCAAGCCTTTGAATTAAATACCTCGGGTTAGTTGATGCAGATCATCAGGTCTGGACGACGCCCAGCGAGCCAACGCCCACCTCCCCAGACGAGGTGCAGTACTACCTTTACTAATTGAAAAACATGAAAAAATTTTCTTTTTTTCAACGGCATGCCTATAATTCGCCCCCTGATTCACTTTAAGTACAGGCACACTGATGGCGGACACTCTGTTCAGCAAGATCATCAATCGCGAGATACCGGCGAACATCGTCCATGAGGATGATCTGTGCCTGGCCTTCCGGGACATCAATCCCCAGGCCCCGGTCCACATTCTGGTTATTCCCAGGAAACCGCTGCCCAGGCTGGCCGATGCCACCTCTGCGGACCGTGACCTACTGGGACATTTATTGCTGACCGCCAACCGCATAGCCGTCGCTGAAGGGATAGGCGATGCCTACCGGCTGATCGTGAATAATGGCGCCGACGCCGGCCAAAGTGTCTTTCACCTGCATGTGCATATACTTGGCGGCCGCTCTTTTACCTGGCCACCAGGCTGATGCAGCACCACTAATTTATTCAATAATATATAACGATGTATAACACCGACGACCTCCGTATCGAAAAGATTAACGCTGTTGCCACGCCCAGCCCGAAAAGATTAACGCTGTTGCCACGCCCAGCCTCATCTGCGAAGAGTTGCCGATCACCGAAGCAGCGGCCAAAATCACTTATGAAACCAGAACGGCCATCCATAACATACTGACCGGAACCGATGATCGCCTGCTGGTGATTGCCGGTCCCTGTTCCATCCATGATCCGAAGGCCGCCAGAGAGTATGCCACCCGCCTGAAGACACTCAAGGATGACCTGCAGAAAGAATTGTTACTCGTCATGCGTGTCTACTTTGAAAAGCCGCGCACGACGGTGGGCTGGAAAGGACTTATCAACGATCCGGATCTGGACGGCAGCTTTCATATCAACAAGGGTTTGAAACTGGCCCGACGGTTGTTATTGGACCTGAATGAAATGGGTGTGCCGGCCGCCACCGAATACCTCGACATCATCACGCCGCAATATGTCACCGACCTGATCAGTTGGGGCGCCATCGGCGCCCGCACGACGGAAAGCCAGGTGCACCGCGAACTCGCTTCCGGCCTGTCCTGTCCGGTCGGTTTCAAGAACGGCACGGACGGCAATATCCGGATCGCCGTCGATGCCATACGCGCGGCCTCACAACCGCACCACTTTCTGTCGATGAAGAAGGAAGGTAACTCCGCGATCTTCACCACCCGTGGCAACCAGGATTGCCACGTGATACTGCGCGGCGGCAAACAGCCGAACTATGACAGCGACAGCATCAACGAAACCGCTGCTGCGCTGGCGGCGGCAAAACTGCCGCAGCGCATCATGATCGATTTCAGCCACGCCAATAGCAACAAGCAATACCAGCAGCAGATGGACGTCGGCCGCGACGTCAACCGGCAAATCAGCAACGGTGAACAACGGATCTTCGGCGTCATGATCGAGAGCCATCTGTTCGCGGGCCGGCAGGACGTCGTTCCGGGTAAAGCGTTGACCTACGGTCAGAGCATCACCGATGCCTGCCTGGGATGGGAGGACAGCGTCACCCTGATTCGGGAAATGGCAACGGCTGCGCAAAAACGCCGCGCGGTTAATTGAGTCTGAAGCTACTTTTACTTAGCA
>JACVQI010000025.1 GCA_015661095.1 Gammaproteobacteria bacterium | reverse complement strand
CTTATGACTTTAATTGTTTAGGCCAGTAGCTCAATTGGCAGAGCAGCGGTCTCCAAAACCGCAGGTTGGGGGTTCGATTCCCTCCTGGCCTGCCATGAATGCCATGAGATGGCACGGCCTGTAATGAATGATAGGCAGTAAAAGTAATTCATATATGAATTCGAAAGTAGAGGCCACAAATACCTTGATGGATACCATTAAGCTGACCATTGCCGTGCTGATAAGTATCGGAGTGGTCGCGGCATTTTATATTTTCAGCGATCAATCATTATTGTACCGATGGCTTGGTCTGCTGGCTGGCATCGGGATCTCGGTTGCCATTGCCTTGCAAACGGAAAAAGGGCGGTATTTATGGGCGTTTCTGCAGGATGCACAGGTTGAAGTGAAAAAAGTTGTCTGGCCAACCCGGCAGGAGACCTTGCAAACGACCCTGATTGTGATCCTCGTGGTAATAATAGTCGCGATCATATTGTTGATACTGGATAAGTTTCTGGGTTGGTCGATAGGTTCATTGATGGGACAAAGGGGATGATATAACCATGAAGTGGTACGTAATTCAGGCTTATTCGGGATTTGAACAACAGGTCATGCGGTCATTAAGGGATCGAATCCAACGCAGCGGTTTGGGTGACAAATTCGGCGATATTCTGGTGCCAACCGAGGAAGTCGTGGAGATGCGGGATGGTAAGAAGCGCAAGAGTGACAGGAAGTTCTTTCCCGGTTATGTGCTGGTGCAGATGGAAATGGACAATGATACCTGGCACTTGGTGAAAGAATCCCCCAAGGTGCTTGGTTTTATCGGCGGCACCGCCGACAAGCCCGCGCCGATTACTGATGCTGAGGCAAATGCCATCTTGCAGCGTGTGGAAGAAGGCGTCGATCAGCCGAAACCGAAAGTTCTGTTTGAACCTGGCGAGGTTGTCAGGGTCACAGATGGACCGTTCGCCGATTTTAACGGCGTGGTTGAGGAAGTAAATTATGAGAAGAGCCGCTTGCGGGTATCGGTTTTAATATTTGGCCGATCCACCCCGGTTGAACTGGAATTCGGCCAGATTGAGAAAGAGTAAAGGCAATCGTTTTTTAATTAGTAGTATACTTTTAACTGTTTTTGGGGAGCCGTAAGGCGTTTGCACCCACAGGAGAGTAGTCAATGGCTAAAAAAATTCTTACCTATATCAAGCTGCAGGTGCCAGCCGGGCAAGCTAACCCGAGCCCACCGGTCGGGCCGGCACTGGGCCAGCATGGTCTGAACATCATGGAATTCTGCAAGGCATTTAATGCCCAAACGCAAAAAATGGAGCAGGGCTTGCCGGTGCCAGTTGTCGTTACGGTCTATGCCGACAAAAGTTTCACCTTTGCCACCAAGACCACGCCCGCATCACACCTGTTGAAAAAGGCAGCCGGCATCACCAGTGGCAGCGGTACTCCGAATACCAATAAGGTCGGCAAAGTGACACGCGCACAACTGGAGGAAATAGCCAGAACCAAAACCCCTGACTTGACTGCGGCGGATCTCGATGCGGCGGTCAGGACTATCGCCGGTACCGCCCGCAGCATGGGCATTGAAACGGAGGGGTTATAGTCATGGCCGGATTATCAAAACGCGTTAAGGCAATCCGCGAGGGGCTGGACCGGACTAAATTATATCCCGTCACCGATGCCTTGGAGCTGGTAAAGACCCGCGCCACGGCGAAATTCGATGAGTCAGTCGATGTGGCGATCAATCTCGGCATAGACCCGAAAAAGTCCGATCAAGCAGTTCGCGGTTCATCCGTGCTCCCGAAAGGAACTGGCAAGAGTGTCAGGGTCGCGGTGTTGTGCAAGGGTGAGCAGGCTGAGGAAGCAAAACAGGCCGGAGCTGACCTGGTCGGTTTTGACGATCTGGCGGATAAGATTCAGGGTGGTTTCCTGGATTTTGATGTCGTCATCGCCACGCCTGATGCCATGCCGGTGGTCAGTAAACTCGGCAAAATTCTCGGACCAAGGGGGCTGATGCCCAATCCGAAAGTCGGCACGGTGACCAAGGACGTGAAACAGGCGGTCACCAACGCCAAATCCGGTCAGGTTCAGTATCGAACCGACAAGAATGGCATTATTCACTGCCCTATCGGCAAGGCGTCTTTCGATAAAACAGCACTGCTGGAAAATTTGCAGATGTTATTGAACGACCTGGTCAAGGCCAAGCCCAGTTCAGCGAAAGGTATTTATATTAAAAAGATCAGCTTGTCGACGACCATGGGTCCGGGAGTAACGGTCGATCAATCAACCTTGACGCTGGGTTGACGGGTCCTTGAATAAGCAGAAAACAGGGGATTGATGATTATTTAGTGAAATCAGTAACACTCTGGTTTCACTCAAAACTTTGGGATCGGTGACTGGATTCGCCGAACGTCAAAGACCGCAGGTACGGAACTGTGCTGTAGAGGTTCCGTTTAATACGACCGCCAGGTTTGCCTGCGCAGACGGTGTAGCCCGAACAGGTCCTACCTGGGAAGGTCACCGTGACATTAACCGGTGTGCCGGCATGGATGCGGGTTGAGACATGCGCTCATTGCACACCTTCACGGTACTGGAGAAAGCAGTTGTGAGTATGAATATAGAGCAAAAAAAGGCAATCGTCAGTGAGGTTGCCAAAGTAGCGGAAAACGCTCCGACCGCCATCGCAGCCGAATATGCCGGACTGACTGTATCTGAATTGACGGAATTGCGTCGTTCGGCGCGGGCGGCCGGTATCTACCTGAAAGTTGTAAGAAACACTCTGGCCCGCAGGGCACTTGCAGGTACGAAATTCGATTGCATGCGGGAGTCCCTGAGCGGCCCTCTGCTGCTGGCCTTTTCAAATAACGAGCCGGGTTCAGCGGCCAAGGTCATCCGTGACTTTACCAAAAATAATGAAAAGCTTGTTGTTAAGCTGATCGCCCTTGATGGCAAATTGCTGTCGGCCTCGGATCTGGAACGCGTCGCGAATATCCCCTCGTTGGATACAGCGCGTGCCATGTTACTGGGCTTGTTGCAGGCGCCGATGGCCAAGTTCCTCCGGCTATTGTCTGAACCCGAAGCAAAATTTGTCCGTCTCCTGGCAGCCAGAAGAGATCAGCAACAGTCAGCGGCATAAACTCTTTTTAACCACAAATTTCAACGTCGATTTATTATTACTCTGGGAGTATCAAAATGGCCCTTTCAAAAAGCGAAATAAAAGAAGTACTTGGTAAAATGCCGGTTATGGAACTGGTAGAGTTGATTAGCGAACTGGAAGCAGACTGGGGCGTGTCCGCCGCTGCACCGGTGGCGATTGCAGCAGCGGCACCAGGTGCCGGAGCCGGCGCGCCAGCAGCTGAGGAACAGACTGAATTCAATGTGGTGATGACCAGTTTCGGCGCCAATAAGGTTGGCGTGATTAAGGTTGTGCGCGCGCTTACCGGTCTGGGTCTGAAAGAAGCGAAAGACCTGGTTGAAGGCGTTCCATCGACCGTCAAGGAAGGTGTCGCCAAGGCCGATGTGGCGGATATCAAGAAGCAATTGGAAGAAGCGGGCGCGACGGTCGAAGTTAAGTAACTTGCCGAGATCGTTTCAATGCAACCCCAGGCGGACTGGCATGCTGACCATGCCAGTCCCGCTTCATTTCAATTTGGCTGGAATGAAGACCTTGACTCTGCAAGCGCAAAGGATGGTCGTTACTCATGACTTGCAAAGTGTAGTGGATTGAGAGGAATTTAATGGCTTATTCATATACTGAAAAAAAGCGTATCCGGAAGGATTTTGGTAAACGGCAGAGCGTTTTGGAAGTCCCTTATCTGCTGGCGACCCAAATCAATTCATATGCGCAGTTTCTGCAACCAGTTGTAGCGGGCGAGCTACGCGCGGATGTCGGCTTGCACGCGGCGTTCAAGTCGGTGTTTCCGATTGCCAGTTATTCCGGTAACGCTGTCCTCGAATATGTCAGTTACAAACTCGGAACGCCAGTATTTGATGTCAAGGAATGTCAGTTACGTGGGTTGACCTACGCCGCTTCACTGCGGGTGAAAGTGCGTCTGGTCATTTATGACAAGGACGCCGGTCTAAATAATAAGATCGTCAAGGACATCAAGGAGCAGGATGTCTATATGGGCGAAATACCCTTGATGACCGACACCGGTACCTTCGTTATTAACGGTACGGAACGGGTGATAGTATCTCAGTTGCATCGTTCGCCTGGTGTATTTTTTGAACATGATAAAGGCAAGACCCATTCCTCCGGCAAGCTGCTTTATTCCGCCCGTGTCATTCCTTATCGTGGTTCATGGCTGGATTTCGAATTTGATCCCAAGGATCTGGTTTTTTGCCGCATTGATCGCAGACGCAAGATACCGGCCACGATTTTACTCAGGGCTCTGGGCTATGAAACCCAGGGCATACTCAATCGTTTTTTTGAGACCAATAAATTTCACATCTCAAAAAAGGGAATCTTCCTGAAACTGGTACCGGAACGGTTGCGCGGCGAAACAGCGGTCTTCGATATCAAGGCAAAACGTAAAACAATCGTCGAAAAGGATCAGCGCATCACGGCCCGCCATATCCGTGAAATCGAGCAAGAAGGTTTAGAGCAACTGGCTGTGCCACCAGATTATTTACTGGGCAAGGTTGTGGCCAAGGCGCTGATAGATACATCGACCGGGGAATTGGTCGCCGATGCCAATGAGGAAATCACCAGCGAGCTGCTGGAAAAACTGCAGGAATTAACAAGTCTGGAACTGGAGACCTTGTATACCAATGATTTGGATCGGGGTGCCTATATTTCCGAAACGCTGCGCATCGATACCACTGCCAATCAGCTTGAAGCCCAAATTGAAATTTATCGCATGATGCGGCCCGGTGAGCCACCGACCAAGGACGCCGCGGAAAACCTGTTCAAGAACCTGTTCTTCAGCACAGAGCGTTATGATTTGTCGGCCGTTGGCCGGATGAAATTCAACCGTCGTGTCGGCCGCAAGGATACAACCGGTCCGGGCATACTGTATGACGGCAATTTTTTTACCGAGCGTAAAGATGATGTCTCCAGGGGATTGCTGAAACAACTCGGACACTCATCGGACATCATAGATGTGCTGAAGACTCTGGTTGATATCAGAAATGGCAAAGGCGTAATTGATGATATCGACCATCTTGGTAACCGGCGCGTCCGCAGCGTGGGTGAGATGGCGGAAAATCAGTTCCGTATCGGACTGGTCAGGGTCGAAAGGGCCGTCAAGGAACGGTTGACATTGGCTGAGTCAGAGGGATTGATGCCGCAGGAAATCATCAATGCCAAGCCGGTATCAGCGGTCGTCAAGGAATTCTTCGGCTCCAGCCAGTTGTCACAATTCATGGATCAGAATAATCCTTTGTCGGAGGTGACCCATAAACGCCGCATCTCGGCCCTTGGTCCGGGTGGTTTGACCCGTGAACGCGCCGGCTTCGAGGTGCGTGACGTGCATCCCACCCATTACGGTCGGGTCTGTCCGATTGAGACGCCGGAAGGTCCGAATATCGGTTTGATCAATTCCCTGGCCGTTTATGCCAGGACCAACGAATATGGATTCCTGGAAACACCCTATCGCAAGGTTGTGAATGGCAAGGTTACAGATAAGATAGATTACCTGTCGGCTATAGAGGAAGGCGAATACATCATTGCCCAGGCCAATTCCACTCTGGATGGCCGGGGCCATATCATCGATGAGCTGGTCTCCTCCCGGCACCAGAACGAATTTACCATGTCGACACCGGACAAGGTCGAATATATGGATGTCTCGCCGCGGCAGATCGTTTCAGTGGCGTCTTCGCTCATCCCCTTTCTGGAACATGATGACGCCAACCGCGCCTTGATGGGTTCCAACATGCAGCGGCAGGCAGTGCCGACCATGGTTACCGACAAACCATTGGTAGGTACCGGCATGGAACTGACCGTAGCCAAGGATTCCGGTGTCACGGTGGTGTCGAAACGCGGTGGTACAGTGGATTCAGTTGATGCCAGCCGCATCGTGATCAGGGTCAATGATGACGAGGTGATTGCCGGTGAACCCGGAGTCGATATCTATAATCTGACCAAATATACCCGCTCAAATCAGAATACCTGTATTAATCAACGGCCACTGGTGAAAACCGGTGATGTTATCGCCAAGGGTGATGTGCTGGCGGACGGCCCCTCGACCGACATGGGTGAGCTGGCCCTGGGTCAGAATCTGATGGTCGCGTTCATGCCCTGGAATGGCTATAACTTCGAGGATTCGATCCTGATCTCGGAACGTCTGGTGGAGGAAGACCGGTTCACCACCATCCATATTGAGGAACTGACCTGTGTGGCGCGGGATACGAAGCTTGGTCCGGAGGAAATCACCGCCGATATACCGAACGTCAGCGAAGGCGCTCTGAACAAGCTGGATGAGTCGGGCGTGGTATACATCGGCGCCGAGGTGAATGTCGGCGATATCCTGGTCGGTAAAGTGACTCCCAAGGGTGAGACCCAGTTGACACCAGAAGAAAAACTGCTACGCGCGATCTTCGGCGAAAAGGCCTCCGACGTGAAGGATACCTCCTTGCGCGTACCTTCGGGTATGAACGGGACGATTATCAATGTCCAGGTTTTCACCCGCGACGGCGTTGAAAAAGACGCCCGCGCACTCGAGATCGAGGAATCCGAGTTGAACCGGGCCAGAAAGGACCTGAATGACCAATTGCGCATCATGGAAGACGGTGTTTATCAACGGATCGAAAGGCATCTGATCGGCAAGGCGGTGGAAGGTGGTCCCGGTAACCTGAGCGCTGGTACCAAGATTAATCACGATAATCTCAATGAAATACCCCGCGACCGCTGGTTTGAGATCCGATTGAAGAACGAAAGTGCCAATCAGGTGCTGGAGCAGGCGGTCGAACAACTCGCGCAATTAAAGGCGGAGTTCGATCGGCGTTTTGAGGAAAAACGCTCCAAGTTGACCTCCGGTGACGATCTGGCGCCAGGTGTCCTGAAGATGGTCAAGGTCTATTTGGCCGTCAAACGTCGTATCCAGCCTGGCGACAAGATGGCCGGACGGCACGGCAACAAGGGTGTGATTTCCACCATTGTTCCCGTGGAAGACATGCCATTCATGGCGGATGGCACGCAGGTCGATATTGTGCTTAATCCGCTGGGCGTTCCTTCCCGTATGAACGTCGGCCAGGTACTGGAAACTCACCTCGGCTGGGCCGCCAAGGGGCTGGGGATTAAGATTGGCAAATTACTGGATATGCAGGCGGACATGCTGGAGCTGCGCAAGTACCTGGGCAAGATTTATAACAGCGGCGGCAAGAAGGAAGACCTGGACTCCTTGAGCGATGCGGAGATTCTAGAGCTGGCAAAAAATCTTCGGGCCGGTGTGCCGATGTCGACGCCGGTTTTCGACGGCGCCAGCGAAGCGGAAATCAAAAAGATGCTGGAGCTTGCGGACCTGCCGCTGAACGGGCAGACCAAACTTTATGATGGCCGTACCGGTGATGCCTTCGATCGGCCGATCACCGTCGGCTATATGTACATGCTGAAACTGAACCACCTGGTGGATGACAAGATGCATGCGCGGTCAACCGGACCGTACAGTCTGGTAACACAGCAACCATTGGGCGGTAAGGCCCAGTTCGGCGGCCAGCGGTTCGGTGAAATGGAAGTATGGGCACTGGAGGCATATGGAGCCGCCTACACGCTGCAGGAGATGCTGACCGTCAAATCGGACGATGTCAACGGTCGCACCAAGATGTACAAAAACATCGTTGATGGCAATCATTATATGGAGGCCGGCATGCCTGAATCGTTTAATGTGTTGGTTAAGGAAATACGCTCCTTGGGCATCGATATTGAACTCGCACAGAACGTCAATAAATAACCTGGATTCTCGCCCGCGCACCGCAATTCGGAGGTAGTAAATTGAAAGACTTATTGAAGCTATTGAAGCAGCAGGGGCAGGTGGAAGAATTCGATTCCATCACCATCGGTCTGGCGTCGCCCGAGAAGATACGTTCCTGGTCTTATGGTGAGGTCAAGAAACCGGAAACCATTAATTACCGCACCTTCAAACCGGAGCGGGATGGACTGTTTTGCGCGAAAATCTTCGGGCCGATCAAGGATTATGAGTGCCTGTGCGGCAAGTACAAGCGCTTGAAGCACCGCGGGGTGGTGTGCGAGAAATGCGGGGTTGAAGTAACACTGTCCAAGGTGAGACGTGAACGCATGGGTCATGTCGAACTGGCCAGCCCGGTCGCGCATATCTGGTTTCTCAAGTCGTTGCCATCGCGGATGGGTCTTATGCTGGACATGACCTTGCGCGAAATTGAAAGGGTGCTTTACTTTGAAGCCTACGTCATTATTGAACCGGGCATGACTGATCTGGAGCGGGGGCAGCTTCTCACCGATGAAGGCTACCTGGAGGCGATCGAACGCCATGGTGATGAGTTTGAAGCCAAGATGGGCGCAGAGGCGATCCACGATCTGTTATCCACTATAGACATCGATGCGGAAGTTGCGACTTTACGAAATGAGATTCCTGATACCAAATCCGAAACCAAGCTGCGCAAGATAACCAAGCGCCTGAAGTTACTGGAAGCCTTTCAGAAATCCGGAAACAAACCGCAATGGATGGTGATGACGGTATTACCGGTGTTACCCCCGGAATTACGACCGTTGGTGCCTTTGGATGGCGGTCGTTTTGCTACTTCCGACCTGAACGACCTGTATCGCCGCGTCATCAATCGCAATAATCGCCTCAAGCGTCTTCTCGATCTGAACGCGCCGGACATCATCGTTCGCAACGAAAAACGCATGTTGCAGGAATCTGTGGATGCGCTGCTGGATAACGGCAGGCGTGGTCGGGCCATAACGGGCACGAACAAGCTCCCATTAAAGTCGCTGGCAGACATGATCAAGGGCAAACAGGGCAGGTTCCGGCAGAATCTGCTCGGCAAGCGAGTCGACTATTCTGGCCGTTCCGTGATCGTGGTCGGCCCGACGCTGAAATTGCACCAGTGTGGGCTGCCAAAAAAGATGGCTCTGGAATTATTCAAACCATTCATTTTCAGTAAACTGGAACGGCGCGGACTGGCAACCACCATTAAGGCTGCCAAGAAACTGGTGGAACGCGAGGGGCCCGAGGTCTGGGACGTTCTGGAAGAAGTCATCCGGGAACATCCGGTCATGCTGAATCGCGCGCCGACACTGCACCGACTGGGCATTCAGGCCTTCGAACCGGTGCTCATCGAAGGCAAGGCCATCCAATTACATCCCCTGGTATGTACGGCATTCAATGCCGACTTCGATGGTGACCAGATGGCGGTACACATCCCCCTGTCCGTTGAGGCCCAGATAGAAGCGCGGACTTTGATGATGTCCACCAATAACATATTATCGCCTGCCAATGGCGAACCGATTATCGTCCCGACCCAGGACGTCGTGCTCGGTCTGTATTACATGACGCGTGAATCGGCCACCGCCAAGGGCAAGGGCATGAAGTTCGCTGATGTCGATGAAGTTTACCGGGCTTATAACAACGGCTTTGTTGATTTACATACCAGTATCACGGCCAGGATTCGTGAAGCTACCTTTGCGGAAGATAACAAGCTCGAGGAAAGTATCATCCGCGTGGAAACCACGGTCGGTCGTGCCTTGTTATCGAAGCTGTTACCGGATGGTTTGCCTTTTGCGCTGGTAAACAAACCAATGACCAAGAAAACGATATCGCAGTTGATCGATATCTGTTACCGAAAGCTAGGCTTGAAGGCCACTGTAATATTCTCCGACCGTATCATGTACACGGGGTTTCATTATTCAACCCGGGCCGGTATATCCATCGGCGTGGAAGATATGGAAGTACCGGAGGAGAAAGGCGCTATTATCGCCAAGGCCGAGGAGCAGGTGAAGCAGTTTGAAAATCAGTATTCTTCGGGTCTGATCACGGATGGTGAAAGATATAATAAAGTCGTGGACATCTGGTCGCATACCAATGATCAGGTCGCCAAAGCCATGATGGACAAACTCGGTACTGATGAAGTCGTGGATATAAAAGGGAATAAGGTCAAACAAACCTCCTTTAACTCTATCTTCATGATGGCGGATTCTGGCGCCCGCGGGTCCGCCGCACAGATCAGGCAGCTGGCCGGTATGCGTGGTTTGATGGCCAAACCGGACGGTTCCATTATTGAAACTCCCATCACCGCTAATTTCCGGGAAGGACTCGATGTTCTGCAGTACTTCATATCGACGCACGGCGCCCGTAAAGGTCTGGCGGATACTGCCTTGAAGACTGCTAATTCCGGTTATCTGACTAGGCGTCTGGTCGATGTTGCACAGGACCTGGTGGTGACTGAAATTGATTGTCAAACCTCTGAAGGCATCACCATGACGTCCATGATTGAGGGTGGCGATGTAGTGGTACCGTTACGGGAGCGCGTGTTGGGACGTGTGTTAGCTGTTGATGCGGGTCGACCAGGCAACGATGAAGTTGTCATACCGGCCGGCACGATGCTGGACGAGGGCTGGGTGGAAATCATGGATGAATCTGGTATTGACGAGGTAACGGTACGCTCCGCGATCACCTGTAAAACAAAATTCGGTATTTGCGCCAATTGTTACGGCCGGGATCTGGGTCGTGGCCATCTGGTTACCATCGGCGAGGCAGTTGGTGTCGTGGCCGCCCAATCCATCGGCGAACCGGGCACGCAGTTAACCATGCGGACTTTCCATATCGGCGGCGCGGCTTCCAGAGCGGCGGCGGTAAGCAGCATCGAAGTAAAATACGGCGGCACCATCAAATTACATAACATCAAGTTATTAAAACAGGAACGGGGTAATCTGGTGGTTGTTTCACGTTCCGGCGAATTAACCTTGCAGGATGAAGTGGGCCGCGAGCGTGAACGCTATAAAGTGCCTTATGGCGCTGTCCTGACGGCCTCCGACGGCGAAGTTGCGAAACCGGGGGCGCAAGTCGCAACCTGGGATCCGCATACCCATCCGATCATCATCGAAGTGGCCGGACGTATCCAATTCATGGATATTGTTGAAGGTGTTACGGTCAGCCGGCATGTTGATGAAATAACCGGATTGACCAATACCGTGGTTATCGATCCGAAACTGCGCAGCAGCAGCGCCAAGGATCTGCGACCGGTGATCAAACTCGTTAACAACAAGGGTGCCGACCTGACTATCCCGGGAACGGATATTCCCGCGCATTATCCATTACCACCCCATGCAATCGTAACCGTCAAGGACAAGAATGAGGTGAAAATCGGCGATGTGGTGGCACGGTTACCGCAGGAGTCGCTGAAGACGCGCGATATCACCGGTGGTTTGCCCAGGGTCGCGGATCTGTTTGAAGCCAGAAAACCCAAGGAACCGGCCATCCTGGCGGAAATCAGCGGTACCGTTAGCTTCGGTAAAGATACCAAAGGCAAGCAACGTCTGATCATCACTGGTCCGGACGGGGAGCATCACGAGGAATTGATTCCAAAGTGGCGCCATATCAATGTCTTCGAAGGCGAGCATGTCGAGAAGGGTGAACCGGTGGTCGATGGACCTCCAACCCCGCACGACATCCTGCGGCTGATGGGTATTCATGCCTTAACCAGCTACATCGTGAATGAAATCCAGGAGGTTTATCGTCTGCAGGGTGTCAGGATTAACGACAAGCATATTGAAGTCATTGTCCGGCAGATGCTGCGCAAAGTCGAGATTGTCACGTCGGGCGATACACAATACCTGGTTGGTGAGCAGGTGGAACGGGCGAGAGTACTGGAGGATAATGAAACTTCCCTTGCTGCAGACAAGCAACCTGCTACCTACGAACCAATCTTACTGGGGATCACCAAGGCATCGCTATCCACGGAATCGTTCATTTCCGCTGCCTCCTTCCAGGAGACGACCCGCGTATTGACTGACGCCAGCGTCAACGGTAAGTCTGATGAACTGCGGGGTCTAAAGGAAAATGTCATCGTAGGTCGTTTGATCCCGGCCGGGACCGGGCTTGCCTATCATGCCGGACGACGCAAGAAGCCGGTTGAAGGAGTGGAGGCGATGAGCATGGAATCGGCTGCCGCACAATTGATCCAGGCAGTTGATGCAGCAATTATCGATGTCGGCACCACGGATTCAGAAAAAGCTCACGGATCTGGCGGTATCTGATGCACATGTACCTTGACGGGCAACTGATAAGGACATAGAATCCCGCCTCTTTATGACTGGGTGATGTTATCTACACCCAGTTAATATAGGGCCCAGTGTGGGACGGTTTTGAGTCGTTACCGTACCGCCACGGGCTGGGTCTATTATCAATCCTAACTAAATTCACGTGTTGACAGGCACACATGACCGGATATCTTCCCGGGGCGGCCTTGGATGCGCGTTGAGGTTATTAGTAACTTATTGAAATATAAAGGTTATGGCGACGATAAATCAACTGGTCCGGAGGCCTCGCAGGCGCCCGGCCAGCAAAACAAAAGTTCCTGCTTTGGAGGGCTGTCCTCAAAAGCGAGGGGTTTGTACGCGCGTCTATACCACCACCCCCAAAAAACCGAATTCCGCATTGAGAAAAATTGCCCGGGTCCGGCTCACCAATGGTCATGAAGTCATCACCTATATCGGTGGTGAAGGTCATAACTTGCAGGAACATTCCGTGATTCTTATCCGCGGTGGCCGCGTCAAGGATTTGCCCGGTGTTCGCTATCACACAGTCCGCGGGACACTGGATACCTCCGGTGTTAATGATCGGCGGCAGGGACGTTCTAAATATGGCGCCAAGCGGCCCAAGACGTAATCTATCAGGTATTAGCCATGTCCAGACGCAAAGTTGCCGCAAAGAGAGAAATCCTGCCAGATCCCAAATATGGAGATATGACTCTCGCCAAATTTATCAATGTGGTTATGCGTAGCGGGAAAAAGTCAGTCGCTGAGAAAATCGTCTATGGCGCTCTGGCTCAGATCGGCGAGAAGAGCAAGAGCAATTCACTGGAAGTATTTAACAAGGCTCTGGAAAACGTCCGCCCGATAGTCGAGGTCAAATCCCGGCGTGTTGGCGGTGCTACCTACCAGATCCCGGTGGAAGTTCGTCCGGCGCGTAGTTTGACCCTGGCCATGCGCTGGGTGGTCGATGCCGCCAAAAACAGGAGTGAGAAAAATATGGGGTTTCGTCTGGCCGGCGAGTTGCTGGACGCGGCGGAGAACAGAGGTACTTCCATCCGGAAACGGGAGGATACCCATAAAATGGCTGAAGCAAACAAGGCCTTTTCGCACTACCGCTGGTAGTACATGAGCCGGAAGAGGATATACAGACGTGGCACGCTCAACCCCCATCGAACGTTATCGCAATATCGGTATCATGGCGCATATCGATGCCGGTAAGACCACGACCACGGAGCGAATACTCTTTTACACCGGTGTGTCGCACAAGATCGGTGAAGTTCATGATGGCGCGGCTGTTATGGACTGGATGGAACAGGAGCAGGAACGCGGCATAACCATCACTTCCGCTGCGACCACTTGTTTCTGGAAGGGGATGCAGCAGCAATTTCCCGAGCATCGCATTAATATCATCGATACACCCGGACACGTCGACTTTACCATTGAAGTTGAACGATCCTTACGGGTGTTGGACGGAGCCTGTGCGGTTTTTTGCGCCGTGGGCGGTGTAGAACCACAGTCGGAAACGGTCTGGCGTCAGGCTAATAAATATCAGGTTCCCCGACTGGCGTTCATTAACAAAATGGACCGGGCCGGCGCGGATTTTATGCGTGTGGTCGAGCAGATCCGGGAACGGCTCGGCGCTGTGGCGGTACCGGTGCAATTGCCGATCGGCGCCGAGGAAAGATTCAAGGGCGTGGTGGACCTGGTCAAAATGAAAGCGTTGTACTGGGACGAAACCAATATGGGCACAACGGTTGAGGAAAAACCGATACCTGAAGATATGCAGGCTGAGTGTCAGACCATGCGCGGCAAGATGATTGAAGCCGCGGCCGAGGCCAGCGAAGAATTAATGGAAGCTTACCTTGAGAACGAAGAACTAAGCGCAGACCAAATCAAGCAGGGTATACGCATGCGCACCGTGGCCAATGAGATCATCCCGACTTTATGTGGATCCGCATTTAAGAACAAGGGTGTGCAGAGTATGCTGGATGCCGTAGTAGATTATTTACCAGCGCCTACTGATAAACCACCGATTAAGGGCAACTTGGATGACGCAGCCGCTACCGAAACCTTTCGCAAGGCCGGCGATGAAGAGCCGTTTGCCGCTCTGGCATTCAAGATCGCCACCGACCCCTTCGTCGGCACCTTAACCTTTTTCCGGGTGTACTCGGGTTATCTGAAATCCGGCGATACGGTCTATAACCCGGTGAAAAGCAGAAAAGAACGGATAGGTCGTATCCTGCAAATGCACGCCAATTCCCGGGACGAAATCAAAGAGGTCTGGTCCGGTGACATAGCTGCGGCGCTCGGTTTAAAGGATGTTACGACGGGGGACACGTTGTGTGATCTGAATAAAATCATCACTCTGGAAAAGATGATTTTCCCGGAACCGGTTATCGCGGTCGCGGTGGAACCCAAGACCAAGGCCGATCAGGAAAAAATGGGCGTGGCCTTGAGCAAACTGGCGCAGGAAGACCCTTCCTTCCGGGTTCATACCGATGCCGAAAGCAGCCAAACGATTATTTCCGGCATGGGTGAGTTGCATCTTGAAATCATCGTTGACCGGATGAAGCGGGAATTTAATGTCGAGGCCAATATCGGCAAACCGCAGGTTGCTTATCGGGAAACCATCCGTAAAACCGTGGAGAAGGCCGAAGGCCGGTTCATACGCCAGTCCGGCGGCAGGGGCCAGTATGGCCATGTGGTGTTGAAGATCGAGCCCCAGGAACTGGGTACGGGTTATGAATTCGTGAACGATATCGTTGGCGGCACCATCCCCAAGGAATATATTACCGCGGTGGACAAAGGCATACGAGAACAGTTGCAGAACGGGATTATCGCGAACTTCCCCGTAGTCGACGTCAAAGTGACCTTGTTCGATGGTTCCTATCATGAGGTCGATTCCAGTGAAATGGCATTCAAGATCGCCGGTTCCATGGGATTTAAAGCCGGAGCCAGCAAGGCCAATCCGGTGCTACTGGAGCCGGTCATGAAAGTGGAGGTCGTCACGCCGGAGGATCACCTGGGCGCGGTCACGGGCGATTTGAATCGGCGCCGGGGTATGTTACAGGGTACGGAGAGCTCTCCCGCCGGAAAAATTATCCGGGCGGAAGTGCCTTTGTCCGAAATGTTCGGTTATGCCACGGATCTGCGATCGGCGACTCAGGGAAGGGCCACCTACACTATGGAATTCTCGAAGTATAACCAGGTCCCTCCGAATATCGCGGAAGGGATTATCACTAAAAATTGATCTAACAGAACGAGGTAATATCCCGTGTCCAAGGAAAAATTTGAACGCACGAAACCGCATGTAAACGTCGGCACGATAGGCCATGTTGATCACGGCAAGACAACATTGACGGCGGCGATCACGAA
>JACVQI010000152.1:5170-6782 GCA_015661095.1 Gammaproteobacteria bacterium | reverse complement strand
TCCAGACGGGATCAGTAAATTAACCGAAGCTTCACAGTTTTTAAACTGTGATAGTCGACCAGGTCGAATGGTCTGCCATATGCTCGCGCAGCCATGCCAACGCTATCCGGTGTTTACTACTGGCCGTTAAAACTTCACACTAACTGCTTTACGCGCTTCCTTGTCTTCAATTTCCAGAAGTTGTGCGGGCTGGAAATTGAACGGGCCGGCGATGAAGCTATTGGGGAACTGTTCGCGCTGGTTGTTGTAAGCCATCACTGAGTCATTGAAATGCTGTCGGGCAAAGCCGACCTTGTTTTCCGTCGATGACAACTCCTCCATCAATTGTTGCATGGTTTGGTTGGCCTTCAGATCGGGATAAGCCTCGGCCAAGGCGAAGAACCGCCCCAACGCTCCGGTCAATACACCTTCCGCAGCACCGAGGGCGCCGATAGCACTGCCGTCCTCCGGATGGGCGGCGGCGGAACGGGATGCTGACTGGGCCTGGTTACGGGCCTGGATGACGGCTTCCAGGGTACCCCGCTCGTGTTGCAGATAGCCTTTGGCAGTCTCCACCAGGTTCGGGATCAAATCATAGCGGCGTTGTAACTGCACATCGATCTGAGCGAAGGCATTTTTGAACTGGTTACGACCCCTGACCAGACCATTGTAAATCGCGATCAAATAACCAACCGCGCCGATGATGGCAACTAAAAAGATGATTATGCCTATACTCATAACTAAGCCTCCCTACAGCTGTGGTTCGTAACGGATTTCATATTCAATCAACTGGCGCTCCCGGCAGGACTTAAACCTGCAACCCTCGGGTTCAAAGAGCCAACCTGAGAATAAAGGATTATTATAAATCAATACTTTGCAGCGCTCGCAACATTTAAATGTAACCAGGAACAGCCAAAATTCGTCTGAAGTAGTGACATTAAGTGACGAATTGGCTACAGTCAAACGAGATTATCGGTGGACAGGCCTGTATTCATAGTCTGTATTTACTCTACACGGGAGAAATCAATGGCAGTTACGATACCTTTGGACAATCGGCAAGCCAGGACTTAATTGATGGTTACTGGTTCTATGAAAAACAGTCTGCAGGTATTGGTGAGTATTTTCTCGACACGCTGTTCTCGGATATCGATTCACTAATTGTCAGTGTCGGTATTCACCCGATACATTTTGAAAAATATCATCTATAAAGTAGGAAGTCAGAGAAAGCAGCTGAAAGTATCGATGGCATTTGCCTATAAAAGCCAGTGGAAAAATTACCTGCTAAATATAATACATACTCTCCATTGTCAGTTGCGCTGATCCAGGGCGCTTCCATATTTATTATTGTCACTATCTGCCTGGTATTACTCGCCCTGCAAAATTATAAAAATAGTAAACAGGAATTTACAGATAACATTGAAAAATTAACCAGGTATGGTGCCTCACTGGTGGATATGGAACTGCACCAGCAATTGACTTCCCCGGAACAGTTAAACAGCGAACTCTATAAAGCTGCTATTAGACCATTGGTATCCCTGCATAATGCCTACCCTGAGATTCACTACCTTTATACAATCATTGAAAAAGACGGTAAACGTTATTTTATACTCGATACCGCTAATTCGGACTTGCT
>JACVQI010000152.1:0-5154 GCA_015661095.1 Gammaproteobacteria bacterium | reverse complement strand
TTATGGAAGAATACGATGACAGGGAAGTAGAGACAGACTGGTTGGAATCAGTCAGGCAAGGTCAGATATTTATCGATAAGGAACCCTATACTGATGATTATGGAGTGTTTGTTTCCGGATCAGCGCCACTGTTCGATTCACAGGGTAATTACGCGGGGATACTCGGCATTGACATTGATGTAAGTACGTTTTTCCTGGTGCGCAACAGGGTGATCATTGATACGGCTATAACCTCACTGATAGCGCTGATCCTGTCCGTAATAGTCGGTTTTCTAAGGTACCGAAACCGAAAATACAAACAGGATATTCGTAACCTTGAATATAGCCTCATATTCACTGATACCTTAACCGGCATATTTAATCGAAGGTACTACAACGAGTTGATCCAAAATGAATGGGTCCGGTACAAACGTTATAAAACCAGGTACTCAATAGCAATATTAGATATCGACTACTTTAAAATGGTTAACGATAACCATGGCCATGTTGCAGGCGACAAGGTCCTGGTTTATTTCGTTGAGCAGATCAAAAATGGTATCCGGGATACCGACGCCCTGGTACGAATAGGTGGTGAAGAATTTCTGATTTTCATGCCGAATACTGATGAAGCTGAAGCAGTCAACCTGTCAAAACGGATCAATAATCGTATTGCAACCAACAGTGTTACTGTAGATGAGAATACCATATCGATTACATTTAGCGCCGGCCTTTCCAGCGTCCATGAAATGGACGAGAGTTATGATGAAACCTATAAACGCGCGGATATTGCCCTGTATCACGCTAAACAGTCCGGCAGGAACAAGGTGGTAGGATCGGAACAGCTACCCAAAAAAGCTTTTGATAATAAGCAAGTGTGAAACCCAATAAGAATTATCAGTATGGCGCTCCCGACAGGACTTGAACCTGCAACCCTCGGGTTCGAAAATGTGTCCTGAGATTATAGACGCTTTATAATTCAATGCCTTGCGACGCTTATAAATTCTGAACGTAGCCACAATACAATCTAAACCAGTATGAGTAAGTCAAAATAATTGAGATCAACAGCCATTACAGG
Organism: Gammaproteobacteria bacterium; assembly: GCA_015661095.1. GTDB lineage: Bacteria > Pseudomonadota > Gammaproteobacteria > Eutrophobiales > Eutrophobiaceae > JACVQI01. Next base: position 4,100 of record JACVQI010000152.1, on the reverse strand, counting down.
TATTTGGTAATGTTAGGGTTCATAAGTGAGATTTACTATAATTTGTAACAGAACTTGCAAGAAGGCGAATACTAATGACAGAAGCAGCGAAAAAGATATTCCAGGAAGCAATAAAGTTACCCGCGATGGAACGAGCCTCGTTGATTGAGGAATTGTTGTCAAGCATGGACAAACCGGATCCTGAACTTGACAAGCTTTGGGTAAAAGAAACAGAAGACCGTTTGGCTGCATATCGCCGTGGAGATATGAAATCGTACACGGCTGATGAAGTATTTGCTGAACTTGGTCGGACTTGAACGTCAGATTTCTCCAACCCGCCCGCATGGAATTTCGGGAAGCGGTAGCCTATTATGAATCCCAAAATTCCGGCCTCGGGAAACTGTTCCGGGATGAAGTGTATGAGGCAGTTGAAAGAATCAAACGGTATCCGAATGCCTGGACACCATTAAGCGGAGATATACGTCGTTGCAGGACACAACGATTTCCGTATGGTCTTATCTATGAAGCAACCGGCTCCGAAATCCTGATTATCGCGGTTGCACACATGCATCGCCGACCGGAGTACTGGCAAAACCGCAAATGATCGATTGGCGCTCCCGACAGGACTTGAACCTGCAACCCTCGGGTTCGAAGCCCGATACTCTATCCAATTGAGCTACGGAAGCATTGGCTCATACATGCTAAGCGTATTACCATTTAAATTCAATAAGATATATGTTAGTAAATACCTGCATTAGTTTAATAACTGTTTAAAATTTATATAATGGCAAACATATACTATAATACTACTATTAGTAACCGCTTCATTCACCAATATATATAATATTCATTATGAACGGGGACGGCAGAGAATTAACAGGCTGGTGCTGCGCGCGTGGCCACGCCTGAAAAACTTCTGGATTTCCAGACCAGTCCAGACCACTACCGGCATTGGAAATTGTCGATTACCCCTCCTGTTGCCCGGCTCACGATGGATGTCGATGAGTCCGGTGGTATCTTTCCGGGCTATGAGTTGAAACTGAATTCCTATGATATCGGCGTTGACATCGAGTTAAACGACGCAATCCAGCGCCTGCGCTTTGAACACCCGGAAGTCAAAACCGTCATCATGACATCTGCCAAGTGGAACATGTTCTGCGCCGGCGCCAATATCCGCATGCTGGGCGGCGCAGCGCATGGCCATAAGGTGAATTTCTGCAAATTCACCAACGAAACCCGCAACGGTATTGAAGACGCCAGCGCTTTCTCCGGCCAGCGTTATCTATGCGCTCTGAATGGTACTGCCGCCGGCGGCGGTTATGAACTGGCACTGGCCTGCGACTATCTGATTTTGATTGATGACAGCAACGCTGCCGTTTCGCTACCCGAAGTGCCGTTGCTGGCAGTATTACCGGGAACTGGTGGACTCACCCGCGTCACCGACAAACGCATGGTGCGGCGTGACCATGCCGACATCTTCTGTACGCTTGAAGAAGGCATCCGCGGCCAGCGCGCTGTTGACTGGCGCCTGGTCGATGAAGCTGTCCCGGGTTCCAGATTCGCCGATCGGGTTGAAACCAGGGCCCAGGAAATGGCCGCGACTTCCGATCGGCCGGCGGCGGCACCTGGCATACACTTGAATCCCTTACAGCGCCGAATAACTGCCAGTGAAATGCATTACGCCAGTTTGAACGTTACTATCGATCGTACCAAAGCTAACGCCACTCTCACCCTGCACGGCCCGGTGCAGGCTGCGCCGGCGGATATCGAAGCCGCCATCGCCTTGGGTGATGGCTGGTGGCTGTTGCGAATCTGCCGGGAACTGGATAATGCCTTGCTGCATCTGCGCTTTAATGAACCCGGCATCGGAACCTTGATCTTGAAAACCGCAGGTGATGTCGAAATCGTCGGGGCCCACGATGATTTCCTGAATCGTCACGCCGACCACTGGTTGCTGCGCGAGATCCGGTTGTACTGGAAACGGACCCTTAAGCGGCTGGACCTTACTTCCCGAACCATTTTTGCCTTCGTCGAGCCGGGCAGTTGTTTCGCCGGCGTTCTGGCGGAGCTGTTATTCGCCGCCGACAGAACCTACATGCTGGAGGGGCAGTTTGCGGATGCAGAGTACCCGGCACCACCAGCCACTATCCTGATGACGGATTCCAGCTTCGGGCCCTGCCCCATGTCTAATGGCATCAGTAGGCTGGAAACCCGCTTCCTGGGCGAGCCGCATAGTTATCAGCAGGCACGAACGCTAATCGGTCAGCCGCTCGACGCCAGACAGGCAGAGGCCGCAGGGTTGGTCACGGTCGTCATGGATGATCTGGACTGGCCTGATGAAATCCGCATGTTACTGGAAGAGCGGGCCAGCTTTTCTCCGGATGCCCTGACCGGTATGGAGGCCAACCTGCGCTTCGCCGGTCCGGAAACCATGGAAACCAAAATCTTCGGCCGGCTCACGGCCTGGCAAAACTGGATCTTCCAACGGCCAAACGCCGTGGGCGATCAGGGTGCGTTAAAACTCTACGGCACCGGCAGCAAGCCGGAATACGACAAAACCAGGGTGTGATATGAGCAATACCGGCGCCATCGATTACGACAGCAAAATTCCCAACAATGTCCAACTTTCCGCCGATCGCGCCTTGCAACGCGCATTGGAAAAATGGTTGCCGCAATACCTGGAATGGTGGCAAACCATGGGGCCCCATGGTTTCCAGGATCTGGAAGTGTATCTGCGCACCGCCATCAGCGTCGATCCGGAGGGCTGGGCCAAATTCGGTTATGTAAAAATGCCCGAGTACCGCTGGGGCATCCTGCTGGCGCCGCAGGAGGAAGGCCGCACCATTCCATTCGGCAAGTTCAAGGGATTACCGGTCTGGCAGGAAGTCCCGGGGGAATTCCGCGCCACGTTACGGCGCCTGATTGTCATTCAGGCCGATACGGAACCGGCTTCAGTCGAACAACAACGCTTCCTTGGCCGCACCGCTCCCTCACTCTATGATATGCGTAACTTGTTCCAGGTGAATGTCGAGGAAGGCCGTCACCTGTGGGCCATGGTTTACCTGCTGCACAAATATTTTGGGCGTGACGGGCGCGAGGAGGCGGACGCCCTGTTGAAGCGGCATTCCGGCGACCCGGACTCACCGCGTATCCTCGGCGCCTTCAACGAGGAAACGCCGGACTGGTTGTCGTTCTTCATGTTCACCTGTTTCACCGATCGCGACGGCAAGTATCAGTTGGAAGCGTTGTCGCAATCCGGGTTCGACCCCCTGTCCCGGACCTGCCGCTTCATGCTGACCGAGGAAGGTCATCATATGTTCGTCGGCCGCACCGGGATTGAGCGTATTGTCAGGCGCACCTGTGAAGTGATGCAGGCACACAAGCTCGATGCGAATGATATCGAGGCAGTACGCACCCATGGCGTCATTGACCTGCAAAACATCCAGAAGAAAATCAATTTTCATATCGGCGTCACCGAGGACCTGTACGGCGCGGAGGTCTCGACCAACTCGGCCAATGCCTACCATGCCGGTGTGAAGGGCCGTTTTCGCGAAACGGCGATCGACGATGACCACCAGCTGCATAACGCCACTTACCCGGTATTGAAATATCGCGACGGTGCTTTTGTTACCGTGGCGGAACCGGCACTGAATGCCCTCAATGCCCGCCTCTGCGACGACTATCTGAACGACTGCCGACAAATCCTGGCGACCTGGAACAAGATTATCAAGGCGGCGGGTATTAATTATGAATTAACCTTGCCGCACCGCGCTTTCCTGCGCCGCATCGGCGAATTCGCGAACCTGCATGTTTCAACACAAGGTGAAGTGCTCAGTCATGAGCAATGGCAAGCCCGGCAGGATGATTGGTTGCCGAGCGATGCTGACCTGAAATATCTGTTATCACTGATGGTGGAAAGTAAGCCGGAACCGGGCAGGTTCGCCAACTGGATTTCGCCACCCAGGGCCGGGATCAACGGTCAGCCGATTGAGTTCGAGTACGTCAAGATTCACTGAGCGCTATCGGCTATAAAACCTGGGGTCGACAGCAGACCGGTCAGGGTTTATTGTGGCTATGGCGATTAAATCAGTAGCTTTTTACGGGAGGCACTCATGAGGCTG
>JACVQI010000151.1 GCA_015661095.1 Gammaproteobacteria bacterium | reverse complement strand
ATCCGGCGGATTCGTTCGTGCAATGGGCGGTCCGGCAGGGGCACACCGTTTTCATGATGTCCTGGGTGAATCCCGATACCAGTCACGCGGATCTGGGGTTGGCCGATTATCTGGTGCGGGGCGCTATCGAAGCTGTCACCGCCGTGGCCGGGCTTTCTGCATCGCCACGGCTCAATGTCGCCGGCTACTGCATCGGCGGCTTTCTGGCCGCCTGCACCGCCGCTTATCTGGCTGCCGGGAACAGGGATAATATCGCCACGCTTACTTTATTCAACACCATGCTGGATTACAGTGAGCCGGGAGATATCGGTGTCTTTCTCAGTGACCGGATGTTGACCTCGCTGGAGGAACATTTGCAGACGCAAGGGACCCTGGATGGCCGCATCATGCGCCAGGCATTTACCATGTTGCGGGAAGACAGGATGTTCTGGCCGTACGTGGTGAATAATTATCTGCTGGGAAAAGCGCCGGCACCGAACCCGGTTTTGTACTGGAACCGGGACGCCACCAACCTGCCCCGGCGCATGTTGTCGGAATTTCTCCGCGACATGTACCGAAACAATGCCTTATGCAACAGTGATAACTATACCCTGGCAGGCCGGACGATTAGCCTGGATCAAGTCGCCGTCCCGGTCTACGCGCTGGCATGTCGCAATGACCACATCATCCCCTGGCGGAGCGCCTATAACAGTACCTTGTTGCTGGCGGGCGATGTCAGATTTGTTCTGTCTGATTCCGGCCATGTCATGGGTGTCGTCAATCCACCGAATAAAAGACAGTCCGGTTACTGGTATGCGGGCGTGGCGAGGGATGCAACAGATGCGAATACCTGGTTGGCCGGGGCGGTGCGCCAGGAAGGCTCGTGGTGGCCGCACTGGCACGCATGGCTAGCCGGTCGCCAGTCCGGATCGGTTGCCGCCAGATTTCCGGGCGCGGATGGGAACCGCATCATTGAACGCGCGCCGGGCCGATATGTAAAAAATACGCTCTGAAATTTGATATGTATCAATGTATTCCTTGTCGGCAAGAGCATAATCATCTGTTACATTAATTCAATTTCTGCACGAGTGTTTTGGCGATGAACAAACAGGAACAGATACAGGGGCATAGTACAGGTCAGCCCACCATTTCGAATCCGGAATGGTCAAAGGAATTGCATAAAGCCAGTCAAAAGGCGCTGCAGGATGTGTTGGCAAAGCATACCGATCTTTATGATGCAGCGAAGATCGATCCCTTCAATATGGCGTCAGCCTACCTGGATGCCATGTTCAGTTTATGGCGGAATCCAGCCGGCTTGCTGGAAGCGCAGAAAATCTTCTATAGTGATTCGATAAAGTTATGGCAGTACACCTCGGATCGGATGCTGGGTAAGCAGGCCGAGCCCGTGATAGCGCCGAAACCGGAGGATCGACGCTGGCGGGACGCGGAATGGTCGAGCAATCCGGTATATGATTATCTCAAACAATCCTATCTGCTGGCCGCCAGATGTGCCGAGGAGACCGTGGACAGCTTCAGCGACCTATCCGTTAGTGATCTGCGGAAACTGACATTTTTCACCAAACAGTTCGTTGACGCGCTGGCGCCGACCAACTTCCCGACAACCAATCCGCAGGTCATGAAATCGACGGTGGAACAGAAAGGCCAGAATCTGATCGCCGGAATGCAGAACTTTATCCGCGACATGGAACAGGGCGACGGACAGTTGCGAATCGCGATGGCCGATCCAACCGCATTTACCCTCGGGGAGAATGTCGCGGTCTCCCCCGGTAAGGTTGTCTACCAGAATCACCTGTTCCAGTTGCTGCAATACGCGCCGACGACGAAAGAAGTCTATAAGCACCCCTTGCTGATCGTGCCACCCTGGATAAATAAATATTACATCCTGGATTTGCAACCCAGGAATTCAATGGTCAAGTGGCTGGTTGATCAGGGCCACACGGTGTTCATGGTGTCCTGGATCAATCCGGATGAAAGCTATGGCGATGTTGAATTCGAGGACTATATGCTGGACGGCATTTACACCGCCGTCGATATGGTGGAAAAGGCAACCGGCGAAGACAAGATCAATCTGGTCGGTTTCTGTATCGGTGGCACCCTGGCTGCGGCGACGCTGGCGCATATGCAGGTCAAGGGAGACAAGCGCATCAAATGCGCCACTTTCTTCGCCTCCCTGATAGATTTTTCGGAACCGGGGGATCTGGGTGTCTTTATCGACGATGCGCAGGTGAGTGAACTCGAAAAGAAATCCGGCGCGGCAGGTTATCTGGATGGCAAGCTGATGTCGCAGACCTTTAATCTGTTAAGGTCGAACGATTTGATCTGGTCTTTTTATATCAATAATTATCTGGAAGGCAAGGATCCCGCGATCTTCGATCTGCTTTACTGGAATTCCGACTCCACCCATCTGCCGGCGAAAATGTACAGTTTCTATCTCAGGAACATGTACCTGACCAACAAGTTCCGTGAACCCGGCGGCGTTACACTGGGTGAGGTGGCGATTGACGTCCGAAAAATCGACATACCCTGCTATTTCATATCCACCCACGACGATCATATCTCACCCTGGGAATCGACCTATGTCGGCGCCAGGCTGCTGTCCGGCCCGGTCCGCTTCGTACTGGGCGGTTCCGGGCATATCGCCGGAATAGTCAACCCGCCCGTAGCGAATAAATATGGTTACTGGGTGGGTCCGCAAAAACTGCCCAAACACCCGGATGGCTGGTTTAAAAAGACCGAACGCCACGAGGGATCCTGGTGGCTGGACTGGGATAACTGGCTGACGCGCATTCATAAAGGGCGCGTGGCGGCACGAATTCCCGGTGACGGTGGTTTGCCGGCGCTGGAAGATGCACCGGGCAGCTATGTGCGAAAACGTATTTGAAATAGAAATCTTCGCAGCCAGGCGCGAGGATTTCTATTTCCAATTGATTTCGCTCAGCGCGAAGTGAATTCGCGCAGGCGACCAAAGGGGAGAGTTGCGCGTCTCCCCCTAGCTCGCATTTCTCATCGCCTGCCGTAGCGAGGATGCCGAGGCGCCGCTGGGAGGGGCCGCACGGACTGAGGGTCGGTGCGGGCGTAGCTGACACTACGTCGAACCGGCCAGAGGGAGTACGGCCGATCACGGCGGCCGGTTTTTGCTCCTGCAAAACCGGCATACCGTACATCCTGTACATAAGTGGATCGGCGTCCGCAGTAGGTGGGTGGTGAGAAATGTGGGCCAGGAAACCCCATCGCTTTGACCGCAGCAATCTGCGGATATTTTTAAATAAATTGATAGAGAGGTGACATGAACATGGGCAGAATAGCGGTAGTAACCGGCGGCACCAGAGGCATAGGCGCGGCCATAGCATTAAGGCTGCAGAAGGCGGGCTATAACGTCGTCGCCACTTATCATAGTAACGATGAAGCAGCCAACGCATTTAAAGCCCGAAGCAAGATGCCGGTTTTCAAGTTCGATGTCAGTGCTTTCGATGAATGCAGTGCAGGAGTAAAGAGGATACAACAGGAGGTCGGGCCGATTGAAATACTGGTTAATAATGCGGGCATAACCCGCGACAGCACCATGCATAAGATGGACTATGAACAATGGGAACAGGTACTCAGAACCAACCTGACTTCCTGTTTCAACATGTGCCGGAATGTCATTGACGGTATGCGGGCGCGGAAATTTGGCAGGATAGTCAATATCAGCTCCGTTAATGGCCAGGCCGGGATGTATGGCCAGACCAATTATTCGGCGACCAAGGCCGGCATCATCGGTTTTACCAAGGCACTGGCCCTGGAAGGCGCGAGTAGTGGGATCACAGTCAATGCCCTGGCTTCGGGTTATGTGGCTACGGAGATGGTACGTTCGGTACCGGAAAAAATTCTGGAAAAGATCGTCGCCAAAATACCGGTTGGCCGGCTGGCTGACCCGGACGAAATCGCACGCGGGGTGGAATTCCTGGTGGCCGATGCATCGGCTTATACTACCGGTTCGACGCTATCCATCAATGGCGGTCTATACATGGATTAAAAAAGTAAGGAGTGAGGAGTGAAGAGTAGGAGTAGGGTGGATTGAATGAAATGAAATCCCCCAATCAGAAAAAATTTCAATTTGTAAATCAAGGAATGCCCGGCGGGTTTCGTTCCTCAACCCGCCCTACGGATACTCGGACCACGCACCGGATTCCCCGTGTACTTCATGGTAATATATGGGTTGTCGATTAGCGCATTGAAGGATTATTCAGGCAATGGCCGATACGAAAATTATTAAGAAATATCCGAACCGTTCTCTGTACGACACCAGCCAGAGCAAATACATCAGCCTGACGGATCTGAAGCAATACGTACTCGAGGACACGCCTTTTATCGTGCAGGAAGCCAAATCAAAAAATGACATCACGCGCCAGGTGCTGTTGCAGATCATTTCCGAAGAGGAAAATACCGGGACGCCTATATTCTCATCGGATGTGCTGCGGCGATTCATCAGGATTTACGGTAATTCCGCGGCCGCACCCTTCAGTACCTATATAGAGCAGATGTCCAGTCTCCTCGATCAGCAGACGCGGCAGTTCTGGGAGCAGTTAAACGCTGGTCAGGATCTCAGCCCGATGACTGCCTGGACTGAAATCGCCAACCGTAACCTGGGAATATGGCAGGAAACCCTCGATAAACTGACGCAGGCAGTTAAGAAGGTATAAGGGCAGGGCGATTATGGAGTTGCCTTGATGAGGAGCGAGGTGTTAGGAGTCAGGTGGGACTTCAGATATCATGGGCAGTTAATAACTTATTGATAAATAATGATAAAGTAACTAGTATTACAATTTAAAAATATTTGTGCGTTACACAAATTTTATATTGACAGCCAGGTAATCGAGTACTATAGTTACATTGGGCGTCGCACAAAACGCCCGGATAACTAACATTAGGAGGCTAACATGCAAACTCAAATTTTCAAGAATATCCCAGACATCTCCAAACTGGCTGATCCGGCGATCTTTAATAACGCGATTGCTGCCGCCAAAGAACTGGTCGAAATCAATGGCCGGCTCATGGAGAAATATCTGGAAAATCCGTTGAAGGCAGTGAAAAGCAGTTACACGCCGTTGGCAATGTAACCAATGCTCAGGATTTCACCGAGAAACAGACCACGTTGATCGAGGAATATCGGGAAAAGTTGACGGCTGTGACCGGCGACAATATCAAGCTGGCGCAGGATGCCGGTGAAGAGTATGTGGCCTGGTTCAAGCGTAATCTGCCGAAAACAGAAACGGTAACGCCAAAAGCGGCGAAAGCCACGAAAGCTGCGGCTTAATAATTATAAACCGTAGGGTTGCACTGCTGATGAGAACCGTTGGCAGAAACCTGAATCCGGTATAGCTGTATCATGATGTTGAAACGCATCACTCTGGTGACTGGCGGTATCGGCGGGATCGGTACCGCCGTCTGTATGGAATTGGTCAATCAGGGCAGGCTGGTGATAGCCGGGCATTTACCCGAAGAAGAAGAGATCGCTGAGCTCTGGCAAAGCGAATTGCAAGCAGATGGCTATGCGGTAGAACTGGCCGCCGGTGACGTGTCCGATTATCTCTCCTCCGGGAAAATGGTAGAGCAGATTGCGAACAGATTCGGGACTATCGAAATCCTGGTGAATTGCGCGGGTATCACCCGCGATGCCTTTCTGGCGAAGATGGACCCCGAGGACTGGAATGCGGTTATCAACACCAATTTAAACAGTGTCTTCAATGTCACCCGCCAGGTCATACCCGGCATGATGGCGGCGGGATTCGGGCGCATCGTCAATATTTCTTCGGTCAATGGCCAGAAAGGCCAGTTTGGTCAAACGAACTATTCCGCGGCCAAGGCCGGGATGCATGGCTTTACCATGGCACTGGCTCAGGAAGGGGCCCGCAAAGGGGTGAC
>JACVQI010000024.1 GCA_015661095.1 Gammaproteobacteria bacterium | reverse complement strand
CGAACGCGGCCGTGCTGGTTAGGTAGCAGGAGGCGGAGCGCCGGCGCCAGGGGGTGGCGGACGGTTGTCGAACTCTTCCTTCGTGACCGAACCATCTTTGTTCGCGTCCCAGCGACCTAAGACGTCATCGAGGTTAGCCGGGCCGTTTGGACCGGCCGGAATCCCGGCGACGAATACACCTACTTCTTCTTTTGATAACGCCCCGCTCTTGTCGGTGTCGAGGCCTTCGAAGGTTGGAGGCGTGAACTGCTGGGTCCACGCGGACTGAGCGCCCATGATGAGCGCGAACGCGGATATTAATTGGATGTGCTTGCGCATAGTTATTGTGTACTCCGTTATTGAGGTTCTGGAAAATCGATCTGTGTCGATACTGAATTATAGTTCGGCATGGAGGGATTAACAACGACTGATCGGGCTGCTGCGCCGTCTAGTGAACGGAAAGAAGTAGAGTAAAGTTGATTATCAGACGCAGTGTGGTATTACAAATAGTCAAATATATGTTAATGTACTTTTATGGAATTTGAGTGGGATCTCCGCAAGGAGGGGGAAAACATTAAAAAGCACCGGGTTTCGTTTCTGGAGGCCATAGAAACATTTTCTGATACTTCAGGATTCGTCTTAACAGATGACAGTCACTCAACAAATGAAGATCGGTACTATTGGATAGGCAAGACTGGCAGAGGCCGGATCCTGACAACCAGGTACACAAGACGAGGCAATAAAATCCGGATAATTGGTTCTGCAGAATGGCGAGAATTCAGGAGTTTGTATTATGAAAAAACCAAAAACGGGTGATCTGAAACATGATGTTACCGAAACCAGAAGGATTCGGTCCGCTATGCTCAAACCTCAAAACGTAAAGATTGTCATCAATATTGAATCCGAGACTCTTGTGCAGCTTCGGGAATTGGCCGCCCAAAGCGGGATTCCTTATCAAAGTATCTTGAACCGCTTCGTAAAAACAGGACTTGTTAAGAGTAATTCGACCGAATCGCGGCTGGAAAAACTGGAGAAGGAACTGGATCGTTTGAAAAAGAAACTCGTCGCCTGATAAGTCTTTTGGCTACAGCTTAAGGATAGAATTTTGCATATAGTGATTGCCGCCATGGGTATTGGCCGCGGCATCGAAAGTATCCTTTCCACACGTTTGCCCTAACGCCTGTTTTGAGATATCGACAAATTGTGCTCCTCAATACCCTACCGGCGCCTGCTCGACACCCGCCTTTAGCACAGATCGGCCGTGGGTGACCACGTAAATGCCGCTGATGATGATGGTGATGATGCCGACCCAGGTGAGTGGGTCCGGAAACTCATTCCAGAACAAGTAGCCTATCGATACGGTCCAGATGATCCGGCAGTAATCGATGGGCGCCACCACGGCCGGGCGGGCGCTGTGCATGGCCTTGGTGACGAAGAACAGGGCGAGGGTGGCGGAGGAGGCGACACACAGGAATAAAAACCAGGCCAGCAGGTCAGGTGTCTGCCATCCAGTCAGGGCCTGATAGGTACTGAAGATGATGATGCCGGGGTAGAGATAAAAGTTCAATGTCAGCACGTGTTCCGTATCTGCCAGTTTGCGGGCGGTAATAATCAGGTAGGCAGTGGACGTAGCGAAGCCCAGCATGAACAGATGGGCGTAATGAAAGTGATCGGGCGTGGGCCGGGCCACGATTAAGATACCGATGAAGCCGACGACAATGGCGAAGTAGGTGTGCCTGGAAACTTTTTCCTTCAGGAAGATGGGCGTGAAGATCGCGACCATAAACGGGTTGGCGAATACGATCGAGGTGACTTCCGCTAGCGGAATGTATTTCAGGCCGGTGAAGATGCCGGTTACCAACATGATACCCACCAGGGTCCGGCTCAGGTGCCAGCCGACCCGCCGGGTTTTAAACAAATGCATCTTTCCGGTGGCTATGATTACCAGGGCGATCAGCGCCATGCCCAGTACACTGCGCAGCCAGACGATTTGCATGAAGGGATATTGTTCCGTCAGCAACTTGCCGGTGGCGTCTGCCACGGCAAATGACATGGTGGCCAGCACCATATACATGATGCCCTTGCCGAGGTTGTCGCTCACTTCTGATCGAGTGCCGCGCTGAACTCAGGTATGAATTTGAACAGATCGGCCACCAGTCCGTAATCGGCGACTTCGAAGATCGGCGCTTCCGCATCCTTGTTCACGGCGACGATAACCTTGCTTTCCTTCATGCCGGCCAGATGCTGAATGGCGCCGGAGATACCCACGGCGATGTAGAGTTCCGGCGCGACGATCTTGCCGGTCTGTCCGACCTGATAGTCATTGGGCATAAAGCCCGCGTCGACCGCTGCGCGGGAGGCGCCGATCGCCGCATGCAGTTTGTCGGCGAGTGGTTCCAGCAGTTTGAAATTTTCGGCGCTGCCGAAACCGCGGCCGCCGGAAATAACGATTCTGGCGGTGGTCAGTTCCGGGCGTTCCGTTTTGGATAATTCCGAACTGACGTAGGTGGATATGCCGATGGGATCGGTCGCCTTCACGGCTTCAATGGTGGCCGAGCCGCCCGTCGTGGAGCAGGCCGCGAAGGCCGTGGCGCGGACCGTGATGATCTTCACCGGGTCATTGCTCTGAACTGTGGCGAGGGCGTTGCCGGCATAGATAGGCCTGACAAAGGTATCGGCGGATTCGACTTTGGTGATATCGGAAATGGCGTTGACATCGAGTAGCGCCGCGACCCTGGGTAACAGGTTTTTACCGAAGGTGGAGGCCGGCGCCAGAATATGGCTGACACCGGCAGTCAGCGACATGACCAGCGGCGTCAGCTCCTCGGCCAGATGATGTTCGTATTGATCCGCGTCGGCATGCAGAACCCTGGCGACGCCACTGATGGCGGCGGCGCTGGTTGCAACTGCCTGGCAGTTTTTACCAGCGATTAGCAGGCTGACTTCGCCGCCCAGTTGGGTAGCAGCAGTGATGGTATTTAGTGTGGCGTTCTTGATGGCATGATTGTCATGCTCGGCGATTACCAGGATAATCATGTCAAATCACCTTCGCTTCGTGTTTCAGTTTCTGCACCAGTTCGGCGACATCCGCCACCTTGACGCCGGCGGAGCGTTTTGGCGGTTCCACGACCTTCAGGACTTTCACACCCGCCGGCAGGGTCACGCCCAGATCCACGGGCTTCATGATCGCGAGCGGCTTTTTCTTGGCCTGCATGATATTCGGCAGTTTGACATAGCGGGGTTCGTTCAGGCGCAGGTCCACGGTGATAACGGCTGGCAGTTGCAGTGACAAGGTCTCCAGCCCGCCATCTATCTCGCGGGTTACCGTGACACGATCAGCGCCGAGTTCCATCCTGGAAGCGAATGTCGCTTGCGGCCAGCCCAGCAGGGCTGACAGCATCTGGCCGGTCTGGTTGTTGTCATCGTCGATGGCCTGTTTGCCCATGATGATCATTTGCGGGGCTTCCTTTTCCGCCAGTGCCTTCAGCAGTTTGGCGATGGCCAGCGGTTGCAGCGCCGGCTCGGTTTCGATCAGGATGGCGCGATCGGCGCCCATGGCCAGCGCAGTACGCAATATGTCCTGGCACAGGCTGGGGCCGACAGTCACCACCACGATCTCCTTGGCCTGCCCGGCTTCCTTGCAGCGGACGGCTTGTTCCACCGCGATTTCGCAGAAGGGATTGATGGCCATTTTGACGTTGGCCGTTTCCACGCCCGTCTGATCCGATTTGACGCGGACCCGGACGTTGGCGTCTATGACACGTTTTACAGGGACAATGATTTTCATAATAGATACTGTTTATTTTTATTTATTGCTGTTAACGGAGGGCAGTTTATTCGAGACGAGTCCCGGATTGATTGAGTAATATCAAGCTTAACCACATTTGGTTATGATCAAGCAGAGCCGCCCCGTCAGTCTCATGCTAATCATCGGATAAAGTTCATTTAAACTTATCGATACGTTATTTTTTCATGAGTGGATAAAATAATATACTATTTGCCTCCCTTTGTATCTACTCTGCCGGGTAAGTGCCAGTGTCAGGAATTATATCTGAGGGAAGTTAGTTACAAGCCCGGGGATTAATGTAAAAAGCTTTTTATCTGGCTTGCCATATTGGTGCAGGCATTGGCCTGTACCCGCGCCAACAGCGGGATCGGAATAATTATCGCCGGTATGTAGGAAGTGCCTTTTGTTTCAGCGCTGATCCGGCCGGCCAGATTCAGATGCTGGAAATCCCAGACACTGGCCTCATAATTCGCTTCATCATCCCAGGTGGCGAAGCCGAAACAACCCCCGCCGGCAGGACTGATGGAGCAGGAGATCGCGCCGCTGCTGCCGGTTTTTTCGGTGAAACCGTCGATCCAGATGAAATAACGGATATTGAATTCCGAAAACTTTCGGGCGATTTCCGGTTTCTTTACCAGTTCGTCGAGGTTTTTGACGTCCATCGGCGCCGTGCTCACCTCGAAGTAGGGATACATGCTGTTGACGAACTGATCTTCCGGGATCACGTGGATGGGTTTGTCGCCGCCTGCCAGCGATTTACCGACGCAACTGATGAAATCCTTTTCCGTTTCGTGTTCGCTGCTATGGCGGCGGCCCAATACAACGACGGAGTCACCACTGCTCAGGCTGGTTTCTGCGTTGCGGTGCGCATCGATTACCGTGGTGCTTTTGCATCCGGCTATGAACGTGGCTGCAAATAATAATGATATGTGGGAAATTTTCATGCATGCGCTCGAAACGGCAATCCTCTCATTCTAAGATTAACAGGTTTTTTCCGGTTCGCCAGTGCATTCGCCGATGTTCGTAGCCAGCCAGTCCTTCACTTCCACGATCTCCGGAAAACCTATCGCCAGTTTCGCTCCGGCGTCGCGCAGGGCCAGTTCCATGGCGCCGTTCAGGCCCTGTTCCCGGTTTTTCATGAACTGCGTCTCGGTTTTACCATAAGCGGTCAGTGGCCATTCAGTGATCAGGTTACCCCTGTTATCGAGCAGACGGATCTTGTATTTAATCCAGACCTCATACATGTCGAGGCGGGTTTCCTGCGGCAGCGAGAATTGCATTTCTTCGATCGTTGGTACCAGCACCGCCTTGACGCCGGGGACCGTACCGGCACCCGGCATGGCATCAATTTCCACGACTTCACTGAACATTGACGGCAGGATCTGATTAAATAACGCGACCTGGGATGAGCCGCTTTCTATCGCCCAGTTTTCGCGGTCAGGGGTATTTTCCCGGTAAGCGTAGTTACGGAAATTATCATCGTAATAAACGCCCATGTTGAGCGGGATCTTGCTGATCAGTGGCATGGGCACCTCACTTTCCACCTTGAGTGCCAGCGACTGGCTGCAGCCGCAGATGAAGGTCAGCAACAGGCCGGTGAGCACCCACCGGGAGGTTTTGACTGCTGTGATTAATGTCGTGTGATTCATGGTTACACCTCTACTTATCATCAGAAACGGAACTCGTTCAGACCCACAAAGGTACCACCGTTCCTTTGTGCGAGTTCCCGCATTAAATGGGCAAATCTTATGACCGTACCCTGATATTGTACCGGGTTTTCAAACAACTGCGGGAAACCCACCGCATGGATGCGTACCGCGGGATTGCCATCGGCATCCTTTGGGTTGATTCGGTCGACCGTGTCCAGCACTTCCTTGATGGAACGGCCAGCCATAAAGTCATCACCGTATACATAAAGACTGATTTTTATATCCGGGCTGTAATAGGTCTTGATGGCCTTGGTGATGCCTTCCACGGGACTGCTATTGCTGAATGGATTCCAGGTCCGGATGCGGTTGATGATCACCTGGCGCCGGCCCGGCGTATCCGGCATCCATTTGCCGCGGTATTGCGGAAACATATACTCGCCTTCATCACTCATGATCTGGATCCCCTTGACTGTGGGGTAGACATTCAGGGTCGTGACCAGCTGATCGGTCATTTTCTCCCAGGCATACTGGAACATGCTGCCGGAAGTATCGATGATAAAGATAATGTACTCGCTATCAACAGGAATGCCGCCGACGAAGTCAGTTTTTTGCTCGTTGCGCTGGCTCAGCAAGCGCTGCATCTCCTCGGTCATCTGCTGCAGGGCGGCTTCCAGTTCTCCCGCTACGGCGGAATTGACCGATTTTTCCTCCTGCAACTTTGCCAGCTGTTCGTACAGACTGGCCAGATCGCTGTTTAATCTGGCGATACGCTCATCCCAGTTGGAGAGTTGTTCCTGTCTGGAAGTCAGATCGCGGTTCAGGATTGTGGATTCGCCCCGGATCTGGAATAGCTTTTCCTGTAAGTCCCTGACGGTACCCTCCAGGTTTTGATCGGAGGCCTCCAGGATCACCGGCGTGCCGGTCCTGGCTATCATCAGGATCAGGATAATGGCGCCAAACCCGCAGGTGATGACATCGAGAAAGGAGATGCTGAAGACCTCGGCTTCCCGCCGCTTTTGTTTCATGGCCAGTCCTCCGCCGGGCTCATGAATGAGCCATTGGTAACGATTGCCAGCTTCCAGAACTCGGAGGCGGCCATGGGATCGCCTTCCATCGGCGACAGGATCACATTGATGGGGATGTTTGCCGGCAACCTTTTCAAGGCGTCTTCAAACAATCCGACGCGGTCCCGGCCGGATATGGTGGTGGCACGTGGTGGCCTGGAACCTTGTGTCGGCAGTCCGTCGGTAATCAGATAGATATTATCCGGTAATGGGCGCAGCCGGCCGACCTCCCCGAACAACTGTTCCAGATTGGTGCCACCGGCAGGTAACAACTCACCCAGGTTTTCAATCACCTGGTTCAACTGTTCCCGGTCGCTGACATTCAACCATTGTCCCCTGGTTTGCTCCAGCAGTGCTTGTGTATCCGTATTGAAGGTATAGATCTGATACTGGCTGCCCTGAGGAAATTTGGCGCTCAGCCAGTCGACCGTTTTCACGGCTTGTTGCCATTTTTCGGCACTGCGCTTGCGTTCATCCGACATATTGCGACGGCGGATGATATTGACGATGGTCTTGTCCAGCATACTGGCGGAGGCATCCAGCAACACCAGTATCCGCTGCCCGCCGAGTTTCAGCCCCGTCAGGTATTCCCGGTTACCTTCACCAGCAAAACTCCGGGTGTCATTGCCGGAAGCTTTATTTTCCGCCGCCAGCTTTTGCTGTTCCTGATCCAGTTGTTTCAGGGCCTCCTTGAGCTGTTCGATTTTGTCCGATGGCGTTCCTTCGCTGACTTCTTCGATTGCACCACTGGTGTCTTTTATACTGTCGCTGACACGGCTGGCCATTCCCTGAGCTATAGCCAGCCGTTCATCCAGTTCGGCCAGGGAATTGCGGAGTTTTGCCAGACCCTCCTCGCCTTCCAGGATTTCTTCCTCCAGCAAACTGACTTCAGAACTTAAGTCCGGTCGTATCCCGGTATCAGTCCGACTGGCATCGGCACTGTGTTTCATGATCAGGAACAGCAATACGACGGCGCCAAAACCGCAGGACATGATATCCAGAAAGGACAGGTTGAACGCAGAAAAATTACGTCTGAGGCGAGCCATGAGCATTCAAGACGCGGATAAATTCATAATCAACCCCGCCCTTGCCGCATTGCACCCGGTCACCCGGCTGCAATTGCCCGGTTTTGTTAACCGGTCTGCCATTGATGGATACCTGAACGGTTGAGAGCACCGTTAATACTGCTACCCCAATCTGGTTTAAAGCTACCGAACAGGCAGCGTCCTCGGGCTTACGGTTTGTAACATGGCCGGCTCCGGACAGATAGATGGTCCCGTCGCCGATGGGATAGGCTTGATGCCGGTACAATATATGGGTGACATTTTCGGTTGCTGGCTGGTCAGGGCGTGGTTTCAAAGGCGCCGGTTTGGAAACAGTAATGGTTTGCTGCGCCGGCAGGGAGGTAATAAAACTCAGTTCCGGTCCTGGTGAGTGGATCTGGGTCGCGAACTTACGGCAACTCTTGAACACAGCCTCCGAATCGATCACAGTATAATCAGGCAGAGTGTCAGTAAAACCCGGCAGGGCAGCCAGACGATCGCCGACGAGGCATGGCAATGCCGGTGAAATATGTTCACGGATTTGGGCATAGACCGGCTGCAACTTATGCAACAAGACGTCCCGCGGCAGCTTGGCCTGATGCGTCCTATCCCGGTGCCGGATCTCAAGCTGCATCTCTCTGCCACTCCGCAAGGCCTGCAGGCAGGCCGGCAGTTGATCGTACAGTGATTGTTCGGTTACCGCATGGTGCAGGGGGTCAAAGCGCGATTGCTGGATAAACAGGTCCGCGATCAGCCCGGCCACAGCCGAATAGATCTTGTGCAGACCATATTCAGCAACAGTTTCAACGGCGGTGCGGGTAACATTGTCAGCGACATTCAGGCGGGTAATTACCGTCTGGTGCAGGTGTATATCGATGTGCTGATATTCGCCCGTAGCAGCAATCGCTGCTGTGCCGGCTACGGCTGCGTCAACCAGACCAACGGCGCTGAAGGGGCAGGCGGCGGCGATCCCGAGCAGCATCGATAATTGTTCGCCCGAATAACTGCCGGGGACGGCGAACAACAGTGCTTGAGGAGAACCCGACTGCTGATGGATTTTTAGCAGGTGGTTGTAGACCAGGTCGGCGTGATGCCGGAAATGTCTGGTCGCAACCGGTAGTGCATCCTGGTTCAACTTATGCCAGTAGCGGTTAAAAGTCGTGCGCGGATTCAGAAATGCCTTTTTCACGGCTGCCTCGCCGACATGCAAATCCTCCTTGTCGAGTACGGCAACACCGGGGCTGCGCAGAATGATCTGGTCGTCATTGGCGACCCGGATCTCACAGTCGTTGAGTTCAACAATACAGGTGTTCATAGTCTGGTTCATGAGCGATCCTGCAGATGCCGGATCAGGTTTACATCACAATAGTTCTGGGTATCCAATACCAGTCGCTCCTGTAGTAACTGTAACTGATGCATCAGAAACATTATGAACAGACTGATAATCAGGGCGATGAGGGTTGAATTGAATGCCACACCCAGGCTCACGGTGACACCGATGATGTCGCCTTCCACGGCACGCGGGGCATATCCCAGCGCCTCGCCGATACCCCGGACCGTACCGATGAAACCGATGGACGGTATGGCCCAGATTATGTAACGGATCATCGACATTTCCGAGTCCAGCCGGTTCGCTTCCGTCTCACATACCTCCCTGACCGCCGTGGACACATTCTGGATATCGCGGGTGGAACCGAAACGCTGCAGGGCGGCGAGCAGGGCCCGCGGCAGCAGGTATTCCCGTTCCTGTTCGGGCAGGGCCTGCAATGGGCGGGCATATTCCCGGGTATCTTCCGGCAGTATGCTGGTCCCGGGCGCAACCTCAAGCAGGGATTGGTTCAGAAGGCGCCGCTCATGCAGGGCGATTCTGACTTTCAACCCCATAATCGCGATTGCCCATAGAGCCAGGATGAAACAGGATTCCTGTTCATAGTCCTTAAGCACGATATAAATCGAGCGCTCCGCTATGTAGGGTTCTCCCGCATCCTGCCGGGCCTGCTGTTCCTTGAGGATCACGTCAGCTTTCGGCAGGATGATGGTGACATAAGGCGTATGTACGATGATGACAGCCAGAAACAGCGCGCATAACTGATAAATAAAATCATTGACCGGATCATGTTTCATGGCTAAACCTAAATATCCACGGGAAAGGAGACCGACAGATCTTCCGAGACTTCCTCGCTGGGGGTGAAGGAGTCCGGTGTGGGTGCATTGGTTGCAGGTGCGACTGCCGCGGCTTCCGGAGTTTTCTTTTCTGTAGTATCTGTGTCCGCCGGCAGGTCGCGTTGCTGTCCAGTGTTGTCGTCCTCTGCCCATACACTCAGGGAACAGGCAAGCAGCAGCAATATGGTATATAGCATCTTGTTCATCAAACTATCTACTCGTGGTCGAGAAACCGTGCAATACGGAAACCGACGTCATCTCGGGCCTGGTTGCCATAGTCCCGGTAGGTCAAACGCAGTTCCGTAATCGATCCATGCCGCCAGCTTGAACCCCGGATAACATGATATTCGCCGTGCTCGGGTCCCAGCGGGTTTGGCACGTTACTGTTATCAACCGTGACCGAAGTATCATAATAATCATGCACCCATTCCGCGACGTTGCCGCCAAGATCGTAAATTCCCTTGCTGTTGGCATTGAAACTGCCCACCGGCGCGCTCACGATATGACCATCATTATAACCGGATACTATCCTGCCGAGTAAGGGCGCGGCGCTGTCATCGCCATAATTACCGCTATCCCGCGTCGGCGGCAGTGCATCCCCCCAGGGAAACCTCAGGACCTGTTGCCGTCCAACGACCCTGGCGGCCCACTCCCATTCCGCCTCGGTCGGCAGGCGGTAGCCGGTAGCCTGCGGATTACTGCCGGTGATACGGCCGTTATCCTCATTATAGAAGGCGGGCAGGGCATCCTGCCGGCTTAACCAGTTACAGTACCTGGCCGCCTGCTCCCAGTTGATATTTACGACCGGTTGGTCATCGCCATTCAGGGAGTTGCCCTGCGCCTCGCCGGAATTATGACCTTGGTCGAAGGCGCTAAATTCCTTATTACTAATCTCCTGCAGCGCCAGGTAAAACGGCCGATTTATGGCCACATTGCGCAACGTCTCGTTGGCGCGTCGCCCCGGCTCCCGGCGCGAGGCCCCCATGGTAAAACCTGAAGGGTGGTAAAGTTTCAGTGCCTGGCCGGCGGCGGTGTTAAGTACGGATTTAACCGCATCCTGTTTTACCTGCTGCAGTGTTTTCAGGCTGGCTGTCACCTGCTGCGCGACACCAGCGCGCGGAGTAATCGTTGTCTTGTAATCGGCATAGCCTGCTTTTTTGATCTCTATCGTATGCGGTTGGGTGGTCAACTCCAGCGCTTGCAGCGCGCTACCCCTGAGTTTACCGTCAATATAAAGTTCGGCATCCGGCGGGGTGGTGATAAATTGCACCGCCGTCAGTTCCGGTTGCAGAGTGATCTGCAAACGCTGGTTGGCGTCCGGTTTTACCATCAGTTGGCGTATGCTGCTCTGGTACCCTTCCTTGAAGAGGCGTATTTCGACGGTCTGGCCGGGGTCCAGCGCCACTTCGAGCGGTGTCTGCCCCGCGTAGACACCCGCCACCGTGACATTGGCCCGGGCCGGTGTCGTTTCCAGAAAAACAACAGCATCCGCTGTTTCCAGGGCGATAGGAGGCATATTCATGGCTTCATTCGCGGTCACATTGATGGCCCGTGTCCAGGCCTTGTAACCGGACAGCATGATCCTGACATTATGTACACCCTGGAGAATCTCGGTGGTACTCGGCGTCGGCCCGACATTTACATCATCGATATAGACATCCGCTCCGGGTGGCTCGGTCGTGAATGTTACGGCGGCCCAGGCCGGTGTCAATGCAACTGTCAGTTTCTGTTCCTGGTCGAGTCCCTCGATCTCGACGCTTTCGGCATAGGGCAGATAACGATCGGCAACCAGTTTCAGCGCATGTTTGCCATGACTCAAATTACGCACCAGCAAAGGCGCTGTGCCCCGCAGTTCTTCATTGACCCATACCTCGACGCCGGTGGCCGGCACCGTGGTCACCTGTAAATGGCCGGGCAGGCGCTGCAACTGAAAGGCATAGTGCTGATTTTGCTCCACGCCGATTTCCAAATCCTGCTGCAGCGGATAATAACGCGGTGACTCGATCGACAGCCGGTAGCTGCCGCTGCGCAGCAGGTACCGGTCCCCGAGGCGTAGATGCATACCACCATCGATATCCACTGCGGCCGTAGCCGGGTCAACGACGATAGCAACTGATTTGGCGGTAAACAGGAACCACATAACCCCCGCAAAGACGGCAATCACCAATCCCACCAGCGTGTAGCCGGTGCGACGCCGGCCGCGTTTCACGACCCCCGGCGGCAAGGGTTTGAATGGCGCCGGTTTTATGACTTCCGCCGGCCTGGGTTGTGCCGGTTCGATGGTGTCAGTTGTGGACATCGATATATGAATATGGTGGGTAGTTCAAATTGATTGCTGCAATACGCAAGGAGATCAATTTTTAAAAGTGATTATATTTTCGCATTGGACCAGGACCGGCTGGGCTGGTTTATCAGCGGCAACGGTAAATTCAACCCTGACATCCTGGTAGCCAGGTCGTTTACCGACGACCACGTAGTGTCCGGGGATCAACTCTACCTGCCGGTTCTGGAATCGCCCGAGCATGCCAATCTTGTATAAGGTAATTTCGGTGAGGTTGTCAGACTGCAATGTCACCAGCAGCGGCTGGCGGGCGCGCTGCAGCAGCGACTGCAAGGAGGCGATCTGGCTTTGTAATTTCGGGCCCGGCGTGGTGATTGTCAGCGCCCGTTTATACAGGGCACTGGTTTCGGTGTAAACGGGTTGTTCGGCCAGTCGCAGGGGATTGGTTATGGCAAACACCAGGCGCTGATCCAGGTCAGCCCGCAGTGCCGCGGTTTGTTTGCCAGTCTGGGCGATGGCCAGATTGGCATCGAGTCGCAGCGCCTGATCATAGGCCGCAACGGCCTCCGGCCAGCGCTCGGCTTGCTCATGTTGAGTCGCCTCGGCCAGCTGCTTGTTAATATTAATAACCGTGATTTTATTTTCCGTCTGGCGCAGGGCGTCAAGGGCTTCCTGGGCCGCGGGTTTTATTTTCAACGCCCGCTGAAATGCCGCGCGCGCTTTTTGCAACTCGGCGCCCGCCAGCGCCGCGTAGCCATTCGACATCGCCGCGGTAAACTCCCTGTCGGTAATGCGTTGTCTGGTCCCGCTCAGCCGATCGCTGGCGCCGCCATGGTCCTGATCCAGCGTCACGGCCTGTTGATACAAACTGACGGCTTCGGTCAGTTGTTCGACCTGTGCCAGTGTGTCGCCTTGCGCCAGTAAACCCAGCACCTGATCCAGCGTCTCCGCCCGGCTCTTGCCTTTACCGGCGTCTGCATCATCAGGTTTGATTAACAATGCCAGTTCGAATGCCGCCGTCGCGGCGGTTGCATTACCTTCGACCAGCGCCTGGTTACCGTTACTGATGGCATCGATATAAATGGTTTCGGACTTTTCCAGCAAGCGGTTGAGTTCGTTCAAACCGGATTGATAATTTTCCTGCGCCGGCGCGAATTCGCGCCGGCTATAGAGCTCGTCGCCTGTTTTGGCCAGTTGCAGGGCCTTGCTGTAGTCCTCAGGCGCCCATTGGGTAACGCCCATTTTTTCCAGTGTTTCCTGTTGCTCGAGCAATTCCGACAATATTTCCTGCGACTCTTTTCGCTGTTTCGCCAGTTGCGCTTCCGTCCAGGGCTGGCCCGCATTGCCGGCAGCGGCGGCAGGTGGCGCTGCGTCAGGACTGGCAGTCGCGGTGGCAGTAGTCGCGGCTGCATCAGTAGTCGCCGCCCGTTCGGGCACCACCTGTTTCGGCAGTATGAAAAACACGGCGAGTGCCAGTATGGCAAGTCCGGCCAACCCCGCCCAGATCAGCAAGTTACGCCAGCGCAGCCTGCCACCGGAGGCGATTGTATTGCGTGACAATGGCGTCAACGTAATATCGGCGGGTTTAATGATGGATGGCTTTTGATCGTCTGTGATGGGCATTTTGTAAATTAAGGGTTGTTACTATTAAACCTCAAAAAATCAACCGTAGTTTACAGTACTGTGTCACCAAAGATCTGGAGTTGAAGAATTACCGCGGTTGCAAGGCCAGTGTAACGCGGGCCCCGGAATTAATCCGAGACGGGTGCTTGCTGCCCGGTTTCAGTCTGATAGATATCCTTCATGATGGCGCGCCACTGACCATACTGTTCATCCACGGACCCGGACAAGGTGATAGTCCGGTCTTCAAGGGTAACGGTGGCCGGCTGGACTTCGGAGTCCAGGGAAGCGCCCAGCTCTTGCAATGCCTCCACATGCATCTTCGCTTCCTCTCTTTCCCCGAGACCTTGCTTGACCGCATAGGCGCCGCCCATGATACCGGCATAGCCGGCCGCCTGTCCGAGTTCGGAATTACTCGCCGCGCCGAGTATGCCCGCGATGATGGCGGCGGCGCCACCGATCAGTTTGGTGTTGGCGCTGCGCCTGGTTTCCCGCAGGGCCATGGTTTCAAAATAACTTTCACTGCGGAAGGAACGATAGGGCTCCTCCATTTTCTTGACGAACGAAGCGTAATAATCCTGCAAGGTATCGACGAACAGGTAATCGCGTTCGCGGATGCGATTGATGCGTTGCAGCAGCGGGTCGTTATCGGCCGGCAAGCGGTTGATGCTGTAATGGCCCTTGCCGTCGTCCTGCAGGTAATCGGCAAAGGCCTCCGGCGCAAACCGTCGGGCGAATTTCAATTCCGTAACGGTGCGGATAGTGGCAACATCAGCGGAGCTCAACACTTTTCGATATGACATCAGGTCGTTGGCGATACGGTTGTACAACCCCTGAAATGGATCCTGCTTGTTGCCCAGGCGGACATCATAAGCGTACTTGCTGGCGGTATCCTGGTATTTTCGGGTGTACCAGGCCCGGCCCGTGGCATCGCTGACCGTGACATTCAGTTGCAGGGTCTCGCCATCGGATTTGAGGATCTCGGCATCGATCCATACATCCATTTCACTCTGGCGGTTGGGTATGACCCTGACAACACCCCAGTTGCCGGTCATCTGCAGGGTTTCCATCAGCTTGTAGGACATGAAGCGCGCTTCCGCTTTTCGGACTTCGGGAAATACACCTTCCCGTTCCTGGCTCAGTGCATCGACCCCCGGGTTAAAGATCCCGATGCCCACGTCCAGCAATTCCGCCTCGGGGACCGGTTCCAGTTCGTGCACGACCGGCGTATATTCCGTCGTGCGGACGCTGGTGGTGTTACATGCCGGCAGCGCCAACAGCAGGATGGCAAAAAAGCCGTATCTCGTCAGTCTGTACCTCATTTTTTACTAATCACCCCTTGTTTGTATTTTCGGTATTCATCCCAGAGCTTGGCCCTTAACTTCGGATCCGATTCCTTCATGGCCGCCTCCCGCAACTGCCTGGCGACGACATCGTCATCGCTGCCATTCGGAATATCGGCCGGTATTTCAGCCGTCACCTGGGAATTGCCAAACTCACCCTGCCGGTTGTCGCCAGGCAAGGCCGGCATGGTACCGCCACCCGAGTTGGAGTTGGAACCATTGACCATGGTAGTTAATAATGGTGCGCTTGCGGTAGCCCCTTCGCCTTCACCCTGTCCTGCTCCGGTTCCCTCGCCAGCGCCTGCCCCTGCGCCTGAACCTGAATCTCCCGGGGTGCTGCCTTCGATGTTGTCCTGGGCGATAACTTCATCTCTTTTCGCCAGTATCATGCCGTCGTAGCGCGCCAGTTGTTCATTCAGCCTGCCTTCCAGGACGATGATCCGTTCGGCACTGGTGCGTGCTCCACCTGCCTGGGTCGTTCCCGCGCGGGAGCCACCACCAACAGATCCTGTTTTAGCACCACCCTTTCCCTGGCCAGTACCCAGAACGACGATCCCGGTACCGTCCTCATTGCCACCACCGCCGCTGGCGGTGTCGCCGTTGCCTTTGCTGTTCCCTTCGCCACCCGCTCCAGGGCCCTGGTTGACGACAATGATACGTACGCCGGTTC
>JACVQI010000150.1 GCA_015661095.1 Gammaproteobacteria bacterium | reverse complement strand
CTGACAGTGGTCCCGATCAGACATTGATTAATAATATCTTCGGCAAACCGGTGCGGATCCCGGTCATGTCGACGGCGCTGTCAACAACCGATACTGAAGACAACGGTGAAGTTGCGCCACCTTATGTCAGGCTTGCCTTCAATGTGACTACTGATGGTAGAGCAAATAATATCCAGGTGCTTGAGGAAAGCGATCCAAAAAGTTACCGGACACATAAAACCGCGAGGGAAATCGTCAAATCGGCCCTCTTCAGACCACGGCTGCAAAACGGCGAGCTGGTGGTGACTGAGGGTACTGAGTTATTGCTTTCCGGCGCGATTCTGCAAAACGGTTACACGCAGTATGAGGAAAGCGGTGGTCTCAAAAGTGCCTCGAAACTCAGGAACTGTGTCTATTGCGATTGATTCACCAGGGCGCCCCTGATTAA
The DNA here is from genome assembly GCA_015661095.1 of Gammaproteobacteria bacterium. Lineage (GTDB taxonomy): Bacteria > Pseudomonadota > Gammaproteobacteria > Eutrophobiales > Eutrophobiaceae > JACVQI01. The sequence goes on along the minus strand of JACVQI010000150.1, from coordinate 4,784 downwards.
CTCAGAGGTTCCCTACGCTCTGATGTATCACCCCTGAAATATCAAAGAGCATGATACCCCCTTCTAACGCGGAAACTTTGGTTCATTCAGAGTTTCCTTAAGTTTTACTCCAGCCACTGAAGGTCTTGCCTTCCCGCGCCAGTTGTTCCATTAACGGCGCCGGTGTCCAGTATTCATCACCATATCTCTCACGGAATCTGACTATGGCTTCGTAAACCTTTTTTACTCCCACCATATCGGCATAAATCATCGGCCCGCCGCGGAAACGCGGCATGCCGTAACCACTGGTCCAGACCACGTCGATATCGCTGGCCCGCAAGGCGATGCCTTCCTGCAGGATCAGGGCGCCTTCATTGATCATGGCATAGAATATTCGCTCGAGTATCTCCTCATCACTGATGTCACGCTGCTTGACGCCCAATTGCTTCGCTTCCGTAGCGGCGATTCTGGCGACTTCCGGATCCGGCTGCGGCGTGCGACCGTCGGCGTATTTGTAGATGCCAGCGCCGTTTTTCTGGCCATAACGGCCCAAGCCGTTCAGGACCTTGGTGATACGGAAAAAAGTCGGATCGTCGGGTTTATAATCCCAGCCATCCACCACTTTGAACAATACATCGACACCGGTGAGGTCGACAACCGCGTTCGGTCCCATGGCCATGCCCCAGTCATAAGCCAGTTTGTCGATCCGCTCCGGCGGGATACCTTCCAGCATCATCAATTGCGCTTCACGTAGATAGGGCAGGAACATGCGGTTGCCGACAAAGCCGAAACAAACGCCCACCAGCACACTGGTTTTGCCCAGGCGCTTGCCCAGCGCCATGGCGGTGGCAACCACGTCCTTGGCGGTTTTTGCCCCCCGGACGATCTCCAGCAGTTTCATGACATTAGCCGGCGCAAAGAAATGCAGACCGATGACGTCCTGCGGTCGCCTGGTGACCGCCGCAATCGCGTTCACATCCAGGGTGGAGGTATTGGTGGCCATGATGGCGCCGGGCTTGCAATACCGGTCAAATTTACCGAATACATCCTTCTTCACATGCATATTTTCGAATACCGCTTCGATCACCAGATCGGCATCGGCGATGGCCGCGTAATCGACCACGCCTTTGATCAAAGCCATGCGCTCCTGAAGTTGCGCCTCGGTCAAACGGCCTTTTTTCACGGTCGCTTCATAATTCTTGCGGATGATACCGAGACCACGATCCAGCGCCGCCTGTTCCATCTCCACCAGAATCACCGGGATGCCGGCATTGGCGAACACCATGGCAATACCGCCACCCATGGTGCCGGCGCCGATCACCGCGGTCTGTTTGATTTCCCGCACCGGCGTCTCCCTGGGCACATCCGGAATCTTGGCGATATCGCGTTCGGCGAAGAATAACGCCCGTTGCGCCCGGGACTGGGGCGAGAGCTTGCACTCATCGAACAGTTTCCGTTCCAGCGCGATAGCCTCCTTGAACGGCAAGTCGACGGCAGCCTGAATGCACTTCAGGATCTGAAAGGGCGAATAAAAACCGCGGGAGTTTTTCTCCAGCTGTTTGCGGTAATCGCTGAAAAAATCAGCGCTGACACCGGTCTTGTCGACTTGCATGTCGCAAATGCGGCGGATTGGAGTCCGCTGCTCCACCAGCCTTCTGGCATAGCTGATAGCGCCGGCGCGTAAATCGCCATCGATAATCTCATCGACAATACCCGAACTTTTCGCCTCCGCCGCCGCGATGTGCCGTCCGGACAGGATCAGGTCCAGTGCCTTCTGTACGCCGGTCAGGCGTGGCAGGCGCTGGGTACCGCCGGCGCCCGGTAATAAGCCCAGATTCACTTCCGGCAGGCCGACCCTGGCCGCTGCCACGGCACAGCGGTAATGACAACCCAGTGCCGTTTCCAGACCGCCGCCCAGGGCTGTGCCGTGCAAAGCGGCGACCAGCAGCTTCGGCGATTGCTCCATTCTGTCGATCAGGCCCGGCAACCAGGGTTCCTCGGGTGGCTTATCGAATTCCGCTATATCCGCACCGGCGATGAAGGTGCGACCGGCGCACATGAGCACCGCCGCTTCCGCCCGTGTATCGGCGATGAATTTCTCAAAAGCCTGCTGGAGTCCGACCCGCACCGGCAGGGCCATGGCGTTGACGGGGGGATTATCGATGGTGATAACCGCGACATTTCCGTCGCGTTCGTAGCTGACGACATCAGACATGGTGTATTCCTGTGTATTTTATGGTGTTAATTTTCGTTTAGTAAGGTCCAGCGCTAAATTATCCGGCCCCTTGTTATTTTCATCCTTGCGGTAGATCAAAGATCTTGCCTGGGTTGAGTATGCCTTTGGGATCGAGTGATTGCTTTAATCTTTGCATGAGGGCAATTTCGGCCTCGGTGCGACACAGTGACAGATAGGGTTTCTTCTGCAGGCCGATGCCGTGTTCCGCCGAAACCGAGCCATTGATGTCACGTAACGGTCCATACACGATAGCTTCGACACTGTGCTTGGCGGCCGCGGAGAAATCGCCAACGACGATATTGTAATGCAGATTGCCATCGCCGAGATGGCCGAACACGAAACAGCGGTTACCCGGCCAGGCCTGGTCCAGCGCCTGTTTTACCTTGCTAATGTAAGCCGGCATGTCCTTGATCTGCAGACTGACATCAAAGATGAACGGCTGGCCGTAACGGTGCCCCTGTTCCACATCGTCCCGGATGGCCCACAGAGCGGCCCGTTCGGCCAGTGATTTGGCAATAACCACGTCATCGATCAACTCCTGTTCCAGTGCCCGCTGCAATACGGACTGGAACCGTTCGGTGTCGGCAACCGGCTCTCCACCGCGGGATTCAACCAGCACATAAAATTCGTGGCTTTGCTCCAGTGGCGGTTTTGATTTCGCCGGCGGCGTAGTGACCAGTCGATAGAAATCCCGCCACATGACTTCGAAGGCACTGAGGGTGCCGCCCAGTTCGCGATCCAGAAATTTCAGCAGGTTGATTACCTTGGTGAATTCATTACTGGCCAGCAAGGCGGTATTCTGGCTGCGCGCCGCTTCGCGCAGGCGCAGCACCACCCGGGTGACGATGCCCAGCGTGCCTTCGCTGCCGATGAACAGTTGTTTCAGATCATAGCCGGCATTGTTCTTGATCATCCTGTTCAGCGACGAAATTACGGTGCCGTCCGCCAGCACCGCTTCCAGCCCGAGGATATTGTCGCGGGTCATGCCATAGCGGATCACGCCGTTGCCGCCGGCATTGGTGGCAACATTGCCGCCGATGGTGCAGGAACCCCGAGCCCCCAGATCCACGGGGAAATACAAACCCGCATTTTCAGCAGCTTCCTGTATGACCTGTAACAGTACGCCAGCCTGCACGGTCATGGTCCGGCCCGCGACATCAATATCTTCAATCCGGTTCATGCGTTCCAGCGATAACACGATATCCTCGGAGGTGGTCAGCTGCCCCTCGACCAGACCGGTGCGGCCGCCGTGCGCGGTAACCGGCTGACCCCTGGCATTGCAAGTACGCAGCACGGCTGCTACCTGCGCGGTGGTGGTGGGGCGAACGATAGCCGCGGCCTGGATGCCGGTGCTGTCCCAGATCCCGGCCGCCCGCCCGCTGACCTCGGCCCCCAGCAAAACGCCGTCACCATCCAACAACCCTTGTAATTTATCGATTATCGCGTTCATCAGGTCCATTATAAGGAATCCTGATTGATTTCAAACAACCAGCGTCGCACCATCGCTGCCAATTCCCGCAGCAGGTGCTAATCTTGAAAATGAGACCCCATTTCCAAAACCCAGGTGCGAACCATGTTAATCGGCGTCCCCAGAGAGATTAAAAACCTCGAATACCGAGTCGGACTGACTCCCTCCAGCGTGCACGAACTGCGTCATTACCACCACGAAATACTCGTGGAAACCACTGCCGGACATGGCATCGGCATGACGGATGAAGATTACCGTACGGCCGGCGCCAGCATCGCGACCAATGCGGCGGAGATATATGCCCGAGCCGAACTGATCGTGAAGGTCAAGGAACCGCAACCCGAGGAATATCCGCTGCTGCGACCGGGTCAGGTGCTGTTTACCTATTTGCATCTGGCGCCGGCGCCGGCGTTGACCCGGGCCCTGCTGGCTTCGGGCATTATCGCCATCGCTTATGAAACCGTCACCGGCCCCGATAACACCCTGCCATTACTGGCGCCGATGAGCGAAGTCGCCGGCCGTTTGTCAATCCAGGCCGGGGCGCATTGCCTGGAGCGTAATCAGGGCGGCAAAGGCATCTTGATCGGCGGCGTACCCGGCATTGCCCCGGCAAAAGTGTTAATCATCGGCGGCGGAGTCGTCGGCGAAAACGCGGCCACTATCGCGATCGGCATGGAGGCTGATGTGACCCTGCTGGATATCTCTCTGCCACGACTGCGCCGGCTGGAAGCGGAATACGGCGGCCGGGTCAAATGCATCTATGCGACCAAGGATGCGTTACGCAAATATGCCCTGGCCGCAGACCTGATCATCGGTGCCGTCCTGGTGCCGGGGGCGGCTGCGCCCAGGCTATTGACGCGGGATATCATCCACGCCATGGAACCCGGTTCCGTTTTTGTCGACGTGGCCATCGATCAGGGTGGCTGTTCCGAAACTTCCCGGCCGACGACCCACCAGGACCCCATCTACGTCGAAGGCAATGTCGTGCATTATTGCGTCACGAACATGCCCGGGGCAGTACCGAGGACCTCCACGTTTGCCCTGAATAACGCGACCTTGCCCTTTATTCTGGAACTGGCCAATCAGGGCTGCCTGCAGGCC
>JACVQI010000023.1 GCA_015661095.1 Gammaproteobacteria bacterium | reverse complement strand
TCCTTGGTATCCCGAACGTGCTGCAAAATAAACTCGGATGATTTCCCGGGAATCTTATCGTAGTCAACCACGATAAACTGGCCACCCGGCCGCAAGGCCGAACGGATGGAGGCGAGCATGTCCTCGATGTAGGCGAAATGATGGTAGACGTCGCTGGTGAATACCACGTCAACGGAATGTTCCGGCAGACCGGCCGAGTGTTCATCATTCAGTACCGTTTCCACCTGAGTCAGGCCGCGTTCCTGTATTTTTTTCTGGATATGTTCGATGAATTTTGGGGTGATATCGACGGCATAAACCTTACCGCCGACACCCACCTTGTCCGCCAGCAGGGGCACAAACAAGCCGGTACCCGCGCCCACGTCCGCCACCTGCTGTCCCGGCTGCAGTCCGATCGCCGCGATGATGTCATTGCGGTAATCGAAGACTTCCCGGCCCTCCCCCTCGAAGCGATCCACCCAGACCTGAATATCGAGATCCGGGGCTTTATATTCAGCATTGACATCGCGAGCGGCCGCCTGCTGGACATATACAGCGGAAGACCATAACAGCGGGAAAACGAGTAATTTCAGGAATTGCATACGGTTGTGATACATGGTTCAGATCTCCAGGTGCACGGTTGGTGGAAAATCGTTAAAGTATAAATGGCAATGTGGTTGCTTCATTACGCCAATGCTTTCATGGTCGAGATGCAGCTTTGATAATAACTGTCCCCAAACAGATTTAAATGATTCAGCTCATGATACAACCGGTACAGGGCAATCCTTTGCTCCGAGCCCGGCTGTAACGGCCAGACTTCCGCATAGGCGGCCTCACAGCGGGGACCGAAACCGCCGAATAAACGCATCATACCGATCTCCGCTTCCCGCTGGCCATAGTAGCTGGCCGGATCGAAGATGATCGGATCACCGATTTCATCGGCGGCGGCGTTACCTGACCAGAGATCGCCATGCAGCAGGACGGCAGGTTCATCAATCCCGCCCAGGTAGTGGTCCAGACCTGTCAACAGACGGTCACCGAGACGCAGGAGCGGATCCCCGGCGTCTGTTTTTGCGGCAAACAACTGCAATTGCCAGCCCAATCGCTGTTCCCGCCAGAAGCTCAACCAGTCATCGGCCCAGCGATTCGGTTGCCGGGTGGTACCCAGATAATTGTCACGGTTGAACCCGAATTGCTCGCGGCTGGTTTGCCGGTGCAGCAGCGCCAACTGCCGGCCCAGCAGTTCCGGCCAGTCAGGTTTGCGATTGCCATGAGAAAAGACTTCCAGGACGATGAAATCCTCGTCCACGGTGACTGGCATGGGAACCCGGACCGTACCGGTATTGAGCAACAAAGACAGGGCTTCGTATTCCGCGCAGAACATGCCCGGATAAGCGCCGGCCTGGGCATGAGTCTTGACGAAATAGTCACGGCCATCCTCCAGGGCAACGATCCGGCTGTCGTTGATGGAACCGCCGGTCACCATCCGGTGACTCTTGCAGTGTGCTTCCCGGCCGGTGGCCGCGCTGATCGCGGCTTCGATCCGCGGTTGCAGCTTCATCCGCGTTTCGCTTGCAGCAGCTCCAGACTATGTGTGAGCATGGCCGGACAGGCCGCCTCGATCATATCCAGCACTGCTTCAAAGCCCGCCGCGCCGCCGTAATAAGGGTCGGGCACCGATCTGGCCCTGGCATTACTCACAGTCTCACCCAGATAAGTACCCAGCATGCGGATATGGTCACCGGACCCGTTCGCCAGCCGCTCCAGGGCCATCAGATTATCCTCATCCATGGCGACAATCAGATCAAAATCCACCATATCTTCAACGGTGACCTGCCGGGCACTGGAAGTCAGGGCATAACCTCTACTGACCGCCGCTTGCCGCATACGCAGATCCGACGGGCTGCCCACGTGGTAATCACTAATGCCGGCGGAATCGACCAGGATGGATTCGGCGTGACCGGCTTGCGCCACATAATGCCGGAACACGCCTTCGCCCGTGGGCGAGCGGCAGATGTTTCCCATGCACACGAACAGGACTTTGATTTGGCTATGCATACCCGGCTGGATTTTTTGCAGCGATGACACAAATATCATGATAATTTATTTATCCATGATACCAGTAATACCCAATCACCAGCAGGCAAAATTCTAAATTTTCGACATAGGTACTTGATACACGGCGCCTGGCATGGGCCTGGTGCGGATCAGCGTATAAATAATGCCGCACCGGAAAGTCCTTTATTGAGTCGCGTTGATAATCGCGCGTAATTGCCGGTTATAAATCTCATTTTTCAAATCAGCGAAACGCTTCTGCAAGTAATCCTCCGGCAAAACCTCAATCCAGATTTTATTATTCTGATAGTAATCCAAACGCTCCTGAAAACCTTTGATACTGTCCTGATAAATGTCCGGCTCCTGTTTTTTTAAACCAGTGATAGCCTGCGTCTGGTATGTCACGGCCTGCTGGAAATCCCCATTGGCCGCGTACACCGCCGCGATGGTATCCAGATACATGACACGGGCTGGGTCAGACTCATCCACATTCAGGAGATCGATGTATTTCATCGCCTGACCGGGGGCCCTGAAATCCGTGTTTGGACTGGTAGACAATAACCAGGCCGCTTCATTGCTGCCGGTCGGGATGACCGCCCGGGCATATAAATCAAGCCAGTTTCTTGCCAGATCATAATTCTTACTGGACGCCACTCCAAGGAGTTCAAACAATGCCATACCCAGATAGGCATCCGCTTGTTCGGCAGCGGCGGCCGTCAGCAAAAGTTGCCTGGCCGCATGCATATCCTCGTCGTCACTGTTTCGTATAACGTAGAGACTGGCAAGGTGAGTATAAGCATGAAGCTCCCCTGCCTTCGCTGCCTGTTCCAGCCAGTACATCGCTGCTGCAAAATCTTGTTTGACTGCCACTTTACCGGTTTTTAGCTCTTCACCCTGTAACGCCCCCAGGATATACATGGCTCTGGGATTTGCATGTTCTGCGTCCTGCTTCACCCAGTTCAAGGCTGCGGCCGGCTCCTGCTGGAATTTGGTGGAATACAACAAGGCCAACGCGAATAACAAACGGGCCTTATCATCTTTCTCCGCCGTCGCTGCGCAAGCGGTGTAATCCTGTTGACTCGCCCGATCGGTGAATAACACCTTGCAGTCATAATAGGGTGTGCTTCGCCTGTCGGCGTCGAGTGCATATCTGGTCAGTACATAAAAAATTACCAGCGAACAAACGAGCAGGATTATCAGCAAGCGCCGGTAGAGTGAAAAATTCCTGACAGGTCGGAAGGCGGACTTAGCGAAAACAATGCCGGCTGCCGCTGGCTCCCGGTAGGCATGTTGGAAAATCAGATTGATTTGTTGTTTCCCGAATCGGCTGGTCAATTGGGCTTCGGCATTAATCCAGCCGAAATATTCGGCAAACAGTCTGGTGACCTCGTGGGGTAAATCCAGCGCGGCGCCGGAAACATTGCTGAATTGCTCGACAAAATAATAAAAGGTCCGATACAGGAGAATTTCCCTGATCTCATCATTATCCAGCAGCTCAGTCTTCAGCAGGGATTGCCATGTTTGTATATCGTTGCGTTGCCCGGGATCAGAATTGATCGCATCCACCTTTTCCATGAACTGATTGACGCGCACGTAGACATCAATATTCCCGGTAGACTGATGTGGATTATTAACCTGCATGACTGACTATCATACTACGGTGGCCGGCGAACCGCCGACGTGACAGTACTCCAGCAACGTTTAACTTTGTTTTGCCTTTGCGCGCGCCGCAGGTACGTTATCCTGTAACTGGAACGGGGCGCCATCCCTTAGTTTGAACGCGCCTTCGGTAATGACCATGTCGCCTTCCTGCAAACCTTCGACCACTTCGACATATTCAAATCTTCTGGCGCCTATTACCACCGGCTGCTTGCGTGCGATAGCATCCGCGCCGGCGATAAAGACATAGGTTTCCCCGGCAATCTGGGTAACCGCAGATTCAGAGATAACCAGACTTGAACGTTCGTCGGTAATGATGGTTACGGTCAACAACATGCCTGGCCGCAACAACTGTTCGGTATTAGGAACTATTGCCCGTACCGTCACCGCCCGGGTTACTGGATCGATACGCGAACCGATGGTCCGGATCTCCCCGGTAAACTGACGTCCGGGAAATGACTGACTTTGCGCCAGGATAGTGAAACCGGGCTTTAATACATTAAGATGAAGTTCCGGGACCGAGAAATCAAGTTTGATGACGGAGATGTCGTCGAGGGTGGTGATCGGCGTGTTATTGGTGAGCAAGGTTCCGGGACTGACCTGCCTGAAACCGAGAATGCCGCTGTAGGGCGCCCGCACCAGGCGTTCATCCAGCCGCGCCGTGATTGAATCGAGCCTGGCCTGGGCGGCATTCGCATGAGAGGTGGCGGTATCTATCTCGGAATCCGGCACCAGGTTCTTCGCGCCTAAATCCTGCAGCCGGCGCAACTGGCTTTGAGTCTCTACGAGATTGGCGCGCGCTTCCGCGAGTAACGCTGTTTGTTCCTCGCTCGCCTGAACCACCAGAATCTCGCCACGTTCGACGTAATCACCATCCTCGAAATTAACGCTGCTGACAATATCAGTTACCTTGGCCGTCAAGGTGACCGATTCATTCGCCTGGGCCGTACCCAGGGCTTCGATAGTATCCGTGATCTGCTCACGCCGGACGGCTTCGGCCATGACCAGGGCCGCTCCCCGAAATCCACCAGCGGTCTGACCGGATTGTCTTTGCCCCACATCACTACTGGTGAAATACCAGTAGCCCCCAACCGCGAGAGTGATAACAATGAATAATAATAAATATCTCATACGTCAGAACAACGGCAGCCATTCATAAAGCGAACCTGTCTGATAACATCAATCCGATGGTTCTCCCGGCTTGAATGTCTCCAACCCCGGGCGATAGGTCTTGTCATCCAGGAATCCTTTCATCGCCTGTTTACGGTGCACCCCACCACCCAGTTGTATGGATTCCGCGGATTTGGCGTAGAGATAATCGGCCGAAACCTCCCAGTCCATATAACGGCAACGTTTTACCGCGGTCTTTATGCCCCTCAACACCGTCGGATTTTTCTCTAACAGGATTTTTGCCAGTTCCCGGGTGCGTTCGCGCAAGCGCGCCAACGGCACCGCCTCGTTGACCAGCCCCATCGCCGCCGCCTGCTTGCCCGTGAAATTCTCGCCGGTCATGGCGTAATACAAGGCATCCCGATAGCCCATGGCTTCGATGGCCGCCTTGGTGACATTACCGGCAGGGATGATCCCCCAATTCACCTCGGACATGCCTAATACCGCTTCTTCCGCGGCAATCGCCAGATCGCAGGCTACCAGCGGGGTAAAAGCGCCACCAAAGCACCAGCCATTCACCATGGCTATGGTCGGTTTGGGATAATCCCGTAACCGGCGCCACTGCCATTCCTCCGCGATACGCCGGACATTGAGCAAGGTTGTGTCCGGTGCCTCATCCGTCTCCCGGAAGTATTCCTTCAAATCCATGCCAGCCGCGAAGGAATCACCGGCACCGGTCAGCACCAGTACCCCGCAACGGTCATCGGTGGCGAGCGTATTGACCACCTGTAACATTTCCGCATTCATGGCCGGACTCATGGCATTACGCTTTTCCGGCCGGTTTAATATTACCCAGGCGATCCGATCCTCGAATTCCACCTTAACGAATTTGCCCCAATTCATATCTTTATCAGTCATAATTATTTATTCCAATGCAGTCTCTGTTTTAAGTGAATTATAAGCATTATATCTTATTTCCCTCGCCTGACATTAATCATCAGAATCAGAAAGTCAACGCCGGCGTATTTAATGAATGACCGTCAAAAGAAATATGTTAAACTACGAACCGTTTTGGAATGAGTCGATGCTGGCTGTTTGGTTTAATCATCGGCGGCAGGGAAGTTACCACTACATAACAAATAGAAACAGGTTTTATTTTTGGAGTCTTCATCTAACCACATACACAACAGGAGGATTAATATGTCAGTAACAAGAATATTCAAGACCGGGATACTTGCCACGCTTTTCCTGCTGGCGGGATTGACCCAGGCTACGGCTGCTAACTATAAAATCGACACGGAAGGCATGCACGGTTATGTCGAATTCAAGGTTTCGCATATGGGGTTCAGTATTATCGGTGGTCGGTTTAATAAATTTACCGGCAACTTCTCCTGGGACAAGAGTAACCCCGCGGCGTCAACTGTTGAAGTCACCATCGACACCACCAGTGTTGATACCAACCACGCGCAACGGGATGAACATATCAACAGCCCGGATCTTCTCAACACCGCGAAATTTCCTACTGCGACTTTCAAAAGCACCAAGTATGCGGGCGATGCCAGTGGCGGCAAACTGTCCGGCGACTTTACCCTGAACGGCGTGACCAAGCCGATCACGATTGATGTGAAAGCCATCGGCGAAGGGACGGACTTCAGACAGGTTTATCGGGCCGGCTTCACCGGGGCGACCACCCTGAACGGCGCGGACTTCGGCTATACCAGTCAGATGTTTCCCAAAACGATTGAACTCGCCTTGTCAGTAGAAGGCATACAACAGAAATAATCGAAGTAATCAAGCTCGGGTGCAGGGAGTTGTTGTTGCTCCCTGCGCTTGTTTCTTCATCCTTGCGACAAGTTAATCAGCATCCTCTCTTTCTGCTTCCTCCGCATCGCCGTCAGCATTTTGCTGGATGCTTTTTCTGGCCCTGTTCACATAACTTCTGGCCCGGGCGGTTTTTGCCCCGGTACTGCTGTCCCACTCCCAGAACATCGCCAGTTCACCGTTAATAAAATCACGTCCAATCTCCTTGACCTTATTCGTGTAAGCCGCTATTTCCTTGTATTTGGCGCTCAAATTCCTGACATCAATATTATCTTCGGAGAGAGGTTTCAAGGCGATCAGACTGTTATTCAATTCAATCAACTGTAAGGCTGCACTGCGGAAGCCGGTATTCGTTGTTATACCAAGCACATTCAGAACCACGCTGAGGGATGGATATATCACGGCTGATATAGCGGCATATTTCAGGCTATTCGTCAGCCAATATACAGCCAGGGCGATGACTATACTGGCCATCAGGATTAATACCGATGTCACAATCAAGTCCCGGTTCCTGATCTGTCGGATCCTGGTGTTCAGTAGATCCCTCTCCCTGACAATATCATCTTGCAGGGGTGGCGGCAGGTCGATACGGAATTCCATAGGCTTCTCGCTTTGAGTAATATCAGCTTAATTCTAGCCAAATGCTTATTATTTTGCTCGTTTAATCCATGCCAACTGATAATTTCGTTTGAATTGAAGCCTGAACCACTGGTTTGCCATGGGAAACCCCATGCGCAAGATGCATTCATTGTAAATCCTGCTCAACCCCTGACTTCATTGATCACTTTACCGGTCCTTATATACGAAACAATATTCGCGATAACGCTCTGACCCATGGCATGACGCGCTTCATGGGTTGCCGTCCCCAGGTGGGGGACCAGTACGGTATTTTTCAAGTTGCGAAGTTCAGTGGCAATCCTTGGTTCATACTCGAACACATCCAGTCCCGCAGCGGCGATTATACCGCCGCTGAGTGCCTCAATCAGGGCCGCTTCATCGATTACCGGTCCCCGCGCCGTGTTAATAAGGATGGCATTGCTTTTCATCAGATGCAGGGTATCAGCATTGATCAGATGATGGGTGGCAGTGGTCAATGGACAATGCAATGAAACAATGTCGGCCTGACTTAAAAGTGTTTCCAGACGCTCACAATAAACGGCCCCCAATTCATCCTCTGCGGTCTCATTACGATGCCGGTTATGGTAAATGATATGCATGTTAAAACCACGCGCCCGTCGGGCTACCGCCGTGCCGATATCCCCCATTCCGACGATACCCAATATTTTTCCATGCACACTGCTTCCCAGCATGAAATTCAGACTGAATTTGTCCCACAAACCCAGCCTCAGCAGGGTTTCGCCTTCACTGAAACGCCGACTGACCGCGATCATCAATCCGAAGGCCAGGTCGGCGGTATCATCAACAACCACACCGGGCGTGTTACTGACTGTCATGCCGCGGGCATTTGCTGCCGCGACCTCAATCCTTTCAACGCCGGCGCCATAGTTGGCGATCAACCGTATCGTTGCTGGCAAGCGGTCGATAAGATATTTGTCGATTACATCCGCCACAGTCGGACAAAGTGCCATTGCACCTTCACACCGTTCAATTATTTCATCCGGGTCAAGTAATTTGTCCTGAGGATTAAGACGTACCGTAAACATATCAGTTAACGTCCGTTCAATATCCGGCGTCCACTGTCGAGTCAATGTAACTATGGTAGTTTTCATGATTTGTATTTCAACTTAAAGTCGGATGTAGTTTACGGTGTAAATTCACCAATAGACTAAGTTACATTAATTGATATGGCATGCAACTATGTGTAACATCGCTAAGCAAGCAGCAATCGAAATTCATCCGGATATTTAATGTTATACGAATGGCGGGCACCAGTATGAACTTAATCAGATATTCAGCTTACGCATGCATTTCCCTGATCTGTTCCACAGCTCTGGCGGCGGAATGGAAAAATCCCGATCAACCAACAACCGGCGAACGGCAAAACCCTGTTCGATCACAACCGGCCACCCAACCCGCGCCTCGAGTTACACAAGCGCCCAGCACGCAACCGGTTGACCTATCGGGCAGACTGGGTGTCGAAGTAAACTGGGTCTGCGAGCTGGAACATACATACAATGACAAAGGTTCGGGGGGGGCACAGGACGTTAAGTTTTTTCAACCGGTACTCCCGCCAGGTTACAGCATGCTGGGGGGTTATGCTCAGGGTAATCATGACAGCCCAAGCGGCTGTGTGCTGGCGGTACGACCAAGGAACGAGGCCAGTAAAGCCTTGTTGCAACCGCCGGCAAACTGGCAACAAATCTGGACGGATAAAAACAGCGGGGCGCAGATGGATGGCTCCATCTGGCACCCAGTTGCGTCAAGCCCTGATTATGTCTGCCTCGGCAGTGTCGCCAAACAGGGCTATAGCCAACCAAACTTACCAAACTACGCCTGTGTGCATGAATGTCTGGTCGAAGAGGTTCCGACAGGCAGTTATTTATGGTCTGACGCGGGTACCGGCGCCAGCCAGGCCATTACTATTTATGAATTGCACAACAGTAACAGCTTTTATACCATACCATCGCACAACGCCCCCAGAACACTTTTCGATATTCGCCGGAATACGGGTTGCAAGTTTTAAATTGGGTTAACACATCCATGCGCCAGGGAAACTCTGAACTAATCAGTGTTTCCCTGGATCTGATTCAGGTAATTCGCTACGCGATGAACCGGACACGGGGTTTTTCGGAAAGCCAAGCGGCAAATCTTATCGGTTTCAATTCAACGACTCGGATAACTGCCGTTGATAGATGGTTGCACGATCTATGGATTGCAGACAGCACCTCCGGAGACTGCCGGAACCTGAGATAGTCAACGGCACTTCCACGCCCGCACTGCCCATACTCCAGACTTTACGGAACATCTCAGCCAGACTCGTCACCGGCTCATCATTGACGGAAACCACAATTTCACCGGGCTGGATCCCGGCCCGATCCGCCGGACAGTTCCGGTAAATACCTACCACCACCAGCTTGCCTTCGTATTCCTGGATCAGTGAACCCAGCCACGGTCTGGCCGGTATGTTGCGCTGTCCATGAACACACATTTCATCGATAAATGGCGCAATCAGATCAATGGGAATAAACATATTGCTTTCCTTCAGTTTGTTATTGTCCATCGGAACTTCCAACAATAATGAACCCACTCCGTACAATTGCCCCATATTGTTGATCAAGCCAGCACCCGCCCAGTTATCACAAGCTGGCGCAGTAAATAGTGCCTCATCAAGCAGATATTCCCAGCGTCCGGCGAATTCCTGTTTGGCAATGAGTTTGCAGGAGCGAATTCTGAACTCACCGCAGCCGGTTATCTGTAACGAATCGCCGACACCAAGCACATCTTTGGAAACAGGCGCCAGAAAGTCCTCGCCCAGAGAGATCGTAGGCCGTAGCAAGGCCAGGCCTGAATCATAATCATGAGCCACGACATAACCGGGGGAAGCATTACCTGCAGCGGAAGTCAGCCAGACTTGTTCCGCCTCGATCACCAGATAACCGACTGTCACGATCAAGCCATCCGGGCGTATCCTGATGCCATGCCCCGTACGTTCGGTACCGAGCAAGCCCGCGGACAACGCATTATCCGGAACCCTGCTGTAGATGGTGACCATGGCAGCGGACGGATTTTCAATTCCATGTTTATATGAAGCGCTCATGTATATAACTATAGTGAATACTGCGGAAGAATTAAGTGAAATTATAACCCTGACAGCCAAACTCCGGCATAAAGGATGAGAATTGCCGTCAGCTGCAGTTGCTTGTAGGAGCCGCCCTGCTCCTCAGGGATTGAAAAATATCGGTTTAAATATTCATTAATTTACAGCAGACACGACTTCACCAGGGATGCATTTTACCATCGTTATCGCCGGCCGCCATGGAAGCCCGTTCGGCTTCTTCTATTGCCTTAATCAGTAATGCATGTTCGACCGCGCCCTCGCCGGAGTGCAGGTATAATTTTACCTTGTCCAGCACTTCCTCGAGATACTTCATTCGGTAATTCAGGTTTAGCAGAGCCTTGGCGATATAATAAATATCTTCGCCCTGTTCGCGTAATTGCGCTGCATGTTGCAAAGCTGTTTCAAGTTCAGCTACTGTCGGTTTCCCCATGTTTCGATACCTTGCAAGAATTTAAGTTAACATTTGAGGATGAGTGGCTACTCATTGTGTCTCTGGATTATCTGCCGGCAGCTAACTCAACACGTAAATTTTGCAGCCGGCTTTTAATCTTGTTTGCATTGGACTGGCCAATCCGGACCATGAGTTTTTGCCCTGCCGACAGCGTCTCCAGATTCTCGTCCGCATAGGTGTAATAGACTTTTGGCTGTAGCAGTTTAACCGGCTCTGGCACCACCGGTGTTGCCAGAAGGTGATCGACCACCTCAATCAGACGATCGTTGAAATTCCGATCGGGATACCCCAGTTCCGCATAGGCTTGCTGGAATAATGGATAATATTTGAAATACATATCAACCACCTTCGTCAGATTCAGTGATTCTATAAACGTGACATAAACCGCGTAACGATCGTAATTGGCCTGTGCTATATATTCAGACTCATCCGCGTTTTTTTGTACCAGAAATTTATCCGCCGGCAGGCGTGTGAATTTGAACTTCTGCGGGAGTTTGACCGCCGTCATGTTATCTACAGTGACGACGAAATGACGAACAGCGTCTGTTAACAGGAATAATATATCCAGTTGTGCAGCATCGTAGAGACCAGCCAGTTCTTCCCGTATCACGCCGTCGCTTTGATCCAGCTCAGGTAAAGGTATGGCGGCAATTTTCTCGGCGCCGGTAGCTACGGGTTGCTGAGCCGGTATTGGTATATTTTGTACGGGGGACTCCGGCGTATTCTCCGCCGGCATGGTAATTTGTACCGTTTCCGGTGGCTGTTCAGATTGCCGGTTTTTGTTGATCCAATAAAAAGCCAAAGTAAGAATACCAATTACCGCGACGACGATTAAAAGATTTTTCATGGCCAAATACCATACAATAACAATCTGGAATCCTTACAATATTCGATCGGACACCCTTCTACCAGCGTTTTAGTATCCTTATCATCATGTTGTTAACAGGCATTAACAGATTGAATACTCGATGAGTGCCAGGATAATTGTTGCCCATCGCGGATTATCCGCGCTGTATCCCGAAAACACGTTGCTGGCAATTGAGCATGCCATCGCTGTCGGCGCGAGAGCAGTAGAGTTTGATGTTCAGTTGACCGCTGACAAGATGCCCGTGCTGTTTCATGACCCTGCCCTGGATCGCATGACAGGTAAGAGTGGTCAGATCATGGAATGTTCCTGGCGGCGACTGCAAAATTATCATGCAAGCTACCCTGATCGATTCAATGAACTCCATGCCGGGACGCCGATTGCGACACTTGCGGAAGCCGTTGATTGTTTCCTGCAATGGCCCGCAGTGCTGCCCTGCATCGAAATCAAGCTGGAAAGTGTCGAATATTTTGGCTTAACCACGTGTATTAGCAGGATTATTAAAATAGCGGAACCGTTGCTTGAACAGGCGCTACTCCTGTCGTTCAGCAAACAGGTAATCGAATATTTGCATAGTCTGGGGTTCAGGCGTACAGGTTGGGTGCTGGAAGATTACGACAGTCGCCACCGGATTAGCGCCGAAGCATTACAGCCGTCGGTTCTGATCTGCGCCAGGGAGAAACTACCGGCTACTGCAGAAGGATTATGGCCGGGCCCATGGGACTGGATGGTTTATCAAACGGAAGATCCCAAACTCATTGAGCAATTGCTGCGGCGCGGCATTCGTTATATTGAGACGGATAACATCAAAGCGATTGCTGCCGCCCTGCCCGGATTGTTTAACGGTTGACGCCAGTACTGATCATATGGCGCATGGGCAAAATCTTGTTAAGATAGTCAACACATGAAATCGATATTAAAGAAATATCCATTGCCCGTTGGCACAGCCCGGTTTCCGTTCACATGAACAGATATATTTATCTGGCGATATTTCCTTTCCTGTTGCTGGCGCTGCCATTGTCCGCCGCGCCCACCGGAGAACAATTGTTGAAAGCCTGCGAGACGGCTGTTGCCAATAACCAGCAAGGGGCAGAGGCTGTCTTCTGTGAGTGGTATGCCACTCCTTGTGATTGTGAAGCCGGGCGTCCCGCAGACGCACCGCGTGTCTGCCTGCCCGAAAATTATGATGCTAATGAATTATCCCGGGAAGTGCTGGCGGGACTGCGGGGAGCGCCGGAATTGAGACAGAAACATGCCGCCACGGCCGCGGCCATCATACTTGCCCGCCACTATCCCTGTCAGGACTGATTATGCTGTTATTTCAAATGGTTTCGACTGCGTCGAAACTGGCGGAGTAACTGCTTCTATCATCAACCGGGAGACATAATATATAATGCGTTCATCTAAATACGGGCGTTGTATTACGACGATATCCGATATTCTTGCTGCGAATAGTGGTTGTCAGAAGAACTAAAAACCAAAGCCGAAATATGGACTGTAATACAACACAAACACACGCTATATCTGAAAAGGTGATGAAAGGTGAAAAAGAAACTGTTATCGATAACATCCGTTGTGGTTATGGTTTGCCTCAGCTTTACCGGACAGGCAATAGCACAATCAAAGAGTGATGCCATGGCAAAATCCAAAGGTGAATTAATTACTGTTTTGAATCCGGCTGCTACCGGCAAGTATGCGGAGCGTGTGCCATTGTCGCCGCGTCTCGCTACACTCGAAGGCAAAACTCTCTACATGCTGGATATCAACTGGGGTGGACCGGAAGCCGCGTATAGCGTCTTCGAACAAATGCAGATCTGGTTCGCGGAACATATGCCCAGTGTCAAAGTCGTTATCAAACGCAAAAAAGGATCTTATATGGTGCCCGATGACTCCACCTGGAAGGAAGTCAAGGACGGCGGCGGTGACGCCGCCATCGTCGGCATATCCGGGTGAGACGGTTGTACATCGGCCGTGAGCCGATTTGCCAAGATACTGGAACAGCAATACGGCATCCCCACAGTCGGTGCGGCCGCCGAGACCATGGTGAAATACGGAACAGGGTATGATTTCCTTTATACCAATGGTATGCCCATCCGCTACGTCGCCATCCCCTTCCCGGTGGCCGGCCAACCGGCCTCGGTACATAAACGCTATGTGGAAGGTATCGACCCGCATAGCGGCAAACCGATGATGACCGCCATCATTGATGCCCTGACCCAACCACTGACGGAACAGGAAAAGTTCGCCGGCATTCCGCCCGAGGCCGAACCGGAACCACGGTTGCTGAAACCGGATACGGAGGAGAACCTGCACCGCCTGTTCAAGGACAAGGACTGGACCGATTACAACCCGATCATCCTGCCGACCGAGGAAAGGGTCGCGGCCATGTTGAAGGGCACCAGCCACAAACCGGATGAAGTGGTCAATACCATCAACTGGCCGGGCGGCGCACGGGCACTCACCGTTGAGAAAGCGGCGGTCACTGCGGTGATGGCTGGCGCCAAGCCGGAATATTTTCCGTTGATCCTGGCAATTGCCACGCAGGTACCGTTCGGCAATTCAACGTCGTCCATGGCAAACATGATTGTGGTAAACGGCCCTGTCGTTAAGGAAATCGGCATGAATGCCGGCACTAACGCCATGGGTCCACATAACGATGTTAACGCAGTCATCGGCAGGACCTTCACCCTGATGTCGAAAACCGTCGGCAATCTGCATAGCGGAGTAACTACCTGGAGTACGCTCGGCAGTAACCTGCAATACAACAACCTGACTATCGCCGAAAACGAAGAGAAGATGCCGGAAGGCTGGGAAGCACTGCATGTACAGATGGGTTTCAAACCCGGCGACAGCGTGGTCACCATCGGCACGGGCTGGACCTACATCTCCAGCGTCGGCGAGGTGCAGCGGGCCTATCCGCCGCAGAATCTGATCCGGGATTACATGCGCTCCCTGACCGCGATCGGCTCCTCGGCCACCATCATCATGGATCCGACCGTTGCCGCGTTGCTCAAGGAAACTCAAGGCTTCAATACCAAAAAAGACTTCAGCACCTGGTTATCGGGCAACGTGGAAAAAACCGCTGCCTCCTTCTGGGGCAACGGCGTGGTCTCTACCTCGTTTGCTTCCGTTGCCATGCAGGGGCTTGAACCCTATGCCTCGTGGTATAAATTACCGCCCGATACCCTGATTAAACCGTTCAATAATCCCAGAGGCATCCAGGTGCTGGTAGTCGGCGGCGCCATCCAGACCACCTGGTTCGTCACTGACTTTCGGCTGGGCCGCGGCGTGCTGGTGGACGACTGGCGCTAACCAAACCGATCTCAGTAGCGTTTTAAATGAAGGGGTATTTTCATACCCCTTTTTTTTATTCAGTTAGCCGCAAACCGCCAGCTACCAGGCCGACTGTTTTGCATAAAAAAGCAAAGACGACTCTGACGCATGATTGATATTAATTGTGAATAATTTATGGATATTCAGACTTTGCCTCAGATGAAAAGGAGTTCATCCCTGAAGATTTTAAAACCGACCGCTTGTCCCCAGTTCGGGCCATCCGATCGATAAACATCTCACAGGGAAATAAACTATTGATTTTTATCAACGAATACATTCATAGGAATCGTTATATGATGACAACAATGATGTTAACAATACTCGCAGGTATATGACTGCAGCAGCTGATAATAACAGTATTTATGACGGAGGAACCTCTGTGGTGTACACAGTAAATGCCTGTTATGATTATTTAAATTACCAATATTCCGGATGGTCAATAAATCCAATGCTGCGCATTACCATTTAATCAAAGTAAAAAAGTGCGTGAAGATATCATCCAATTAAAACAAATAAATTGCGCTGGGAGGAACTTGCCATGAATTATCGCTATGTATTGCTGGGAATCACCCTGTGTGTCATCAGTGGCTGTGATTCCAGTCCGCCCTCAGCGGATACTGCGGCCACCGCCCCGGAGGCGGCACCGGTTGTTCAGCAAGAAGCCGCTCCGGCACCCGTCGTAGCAGCCCCGGCCGATGCCGGCAACTGGTCACACTATAACAGGCAGCTGAATGGCATGCGCTATTCACCACTCAGCCAGATCAACAAGGATAACGTCACCACTTTACAGCAGACCTGGACCCATACAGCGGGCGGACAAGCCACCC
>JACVQI010000149.1 GCA_015661095.1 Gammaproteobacteria bacterium | reverse complement strand
GAACCGCAGAACTGGTTGAGCCACGGCCGTACCTACAGTGAAGAGCATTACAGTCCACTGGCTTCTATCAATGCAGTCAATGTCCAGCAACTGGGACTGGCCTGGTATCTTGATCTGCCGGGGCGCAAGGGCATCGAGGCCATTCCCCTGGTAGTGGACGGCATCATGTACACCACGGGTTTGTGGAACGAAATCCTGGCCCTGGATGCGGTCAGTGGGAATGTACTCTGGCGCTATGATCCGCATATCGACAAAACCGTGGCGCGCTTTGGTTGCTGTGGGGCGGTTAATCGCGGCCCGGCCGTCTGGAAAGGCCGGATCTATACCGGACTATTGGATGGACGGTTGCTCGCTGTCGATGCGGTTACCGGCAAACCGGTGTGGGAAGTGCAAACCACCGATCCGGCGCAGCCCTATACCATCACTGGGGCGCCGCGCATTATCAACGGCAAGGTGATCATCGGTAACGGCGGGGCGGAGTTCGGCGTGCGTGGCTATGTTACCGCTTATGATGCCGAGACCGGGGCACAGGTCTGGCGTTTTTATACCGTGCCCGGCAATCCGGCCCTGGGCTTTGAATCGGACGCCATGGCCATGGCCGCAAAAACCTGGAACGGTGAGTGGTGGTTGGCGGGCGGTGGCGGTACCGCCTGGGATTCATTTGCCTATGACCCGGAATTAAATTTGCTCTATATCGGCACCGGCAACGGCACACCGTGGGTGCGGGAGATCCGCAGCCCCGGCGGCGGTGACAACCTGTTTCTGTCTTCCATCATCGCGGTGAACGCCGATACCGGCGCTTATGTCTGGCATTACCAGACCACCCCGGGTGAGAACTGGGACTTTACCGCCACCCAGCCGATGATCCTGGCGGATCTGGAGATTGGCGGCGCCATGCGTAAGGTCCTGATGCAGGCGCCGAAGAATGGTTTCTTTTATGTGCTCGATCGCGCAACCGGCGAATTGCTGTCGGCGGAAAAGATCGTCCCGATCAATTGGGCCAGTCACGTCGATATGGCCAGCGGCCGGCCGGTTGAGATTGAAGAGAACCTGTACACCGAAGAGGCCAGGCTGGTTACGCCGGGACCGCACGGCGCCCATGACTGGCAACCGATGTCGTACAGTCCGCTAACCGGCCTGGTGTATATCCCGGCGCACGAGATGTGGTGGGTATACAGCCGGCTCGCCGATTATCGCTATCAGCAGGGACTCATGAATCACGCCCAGAATCCCTGGGCGCCTGCGCCACCTGAGGCCAGTGAGCGGTTGATGAACGGCAAGGGCTACCTCCTGGCCTGGGACCCGGTCAAAGCGCGCTCAGTCTGGCGTATTGATGGCGGGCGCGGCTGGAACGGCGGTGTCCTGACGACCGCCGGCAACCTGTTGATCCAGGGACATGCCGATGGCCGTCTGGTCATTGCCGCCGCGGACAGCGGCAAACTTCTCTGGGAGCTGCCGATCCAGACCGGCGCTGTGGCCGGACCGATGACCTATGCAGTCGCGGGCGAGCAATATATCGCCATCGCCGCGGGTTGGGCGGGAGCCGTCAACATGATGGGTGGAGGTATGGGTGAAATTCATCATACCGACAGCCGCATCCTGGTATTTAAACTCGGTGGCCAGGCCAGCCTGCCACCGCCAGCCGCGCCGGAGCCCATGCCGGAACCGCCGCCCTTGACCGCCTCGGGTGAGACTGTGGCGCTGGGCGCCAGACTGTACGGCCCGGTATGCGGCAGTTGTCACGGCTTCGATGTGATTTCCGGGGGTTCGGTCAAAGACCTGCGTTATATGCAGCCTGCGACTCATGCGGCCTTCAAGGACATTGTACTGGGCGGGATTATGCAAGACATCGGTATGGGCAGCTTTGCGAATGTTTTTAACGATCAGCAAGTAGAGGCTATTCACGCCTATATCATCAAGCGCGCACATGATACCTATGTCAAACTCGGGGATTAACCACCTGCACTGGTTGACAACCAATGCGTAGCAGGCAAAACTTGGATTGATAACACAAACTCGAGCGTACAGATGTCTGGAGAACTGAAAGGGCAGGTTGCAATCGTCACCGGCGGCGGCCGCGGTTTTGGTCGGGCCATCGCGCAGCGTTTTGCCGCGGAAGGCGCGGCCGTCACCGTCACATCCCGAACCACCACCCAGCTTGAAGATACCGTGCGCATGATCGAGGAACAGGGCGGGCGGGCGCTGGCTGTTAGCGGGGATGTGGCCAGGCGCAAGGATGTCGAACAGGTCGTGGCGGCGACCGAGAAGCAATTTGGCAAGGTAACCTTGCTGGTGAACAACGCCGGCGTTCCCGATCCTTTCGGACCGATAGGGGTGGTCGATCCGGATCGCTGGTGGGCGGCGCAGGAAGTTCATATCCGCGCCCCATTTTTATATATCAGCGCCGTGCTGCCGTCGATGCTGGAGCAGGGGACGGGCCGCATCATTAATATCTCAGCCATCGGCGGCAAAGTCGTTGCGCCCTACCTGTCCGCCTATTGTGTCGGCAAGGCTGCGCAGATCCGCCTGACCGAACTGCTGGCCGCCGAGACCCGCGATCAGGGGATCAGCGTCTTTGCTATTGACCCGGGCTTCGTGATCACCGCGTTGGCGGAACAGACCATCGCTTCGCCTGATGCGCAACGTTGGCTGCCGGATATGGTGAAGCGGCTGTCGGCGCGCAAGCAGGAATTGGATGCCGGCGCGGATCTGGCGCGCTGCCAGCAACGCTGTGTCGATCTGGCATCAGGCCGCTATGACATGCTCTCGGGCAAGTACCTGGTGCTCGATGATGATCTGGATGACTTGTTGCTGCAGTTGGAAACCGATGACATCACCATCATCCCGTCCGATCATTAACAATGCTCACACTACCAATCGCCAGCGCAGGCTTTACCCATCCGGGGAACCGGTCATGACCATGACGGCAGAGGAGCGCATACAATCCCTGGAGCGCAAGGTGGAGGAATTATCCGGCGAACTGGGCATGCTCAAGGACATCCATTCGGTCAGAACCCTGCATTTCAAATATGGCTACTATATGGACAAATGCCTGTTCGGCGAAATTGTCGATCTGTTTTCGGACAACTGTGAGATTTACTTCATGGGCGGTCTATTCCGCGGCAAGGCCGGCGCACGGCGGCTTTACGGCGGTACCACCGGCTTGAATGGTCCGGTCCACGGCATGCTGTTCGAACATCTGCTGGGTCAGGACATCGTTGATGTCGCGGCGGATCGCATGACTGCCCAGGGGCGATTCCGCACTTTCATGCAAGGTGGGGTGCACGCCAGCAAGACCGATGCGCCGCCGAACATCCCGGCACAGTTCTGGGAGGCCGGCGTCTATGAAAATATCTACACCAAGGAGGACGGCATCTGGAAATTCAAGGTATTCAACTATAATGTTTCCTGGCAGGCCCTTTACGAGCATGGCTGGGCGCACACACCGGCCGGCGGGACCCTGATGGTCAAGCCATATACGAAGACCTATCCAGCCGACCCCAAAGGGCCGGATCAACTCACGGTACCACCGCGCCTCTGGCCGGATAATACTATCGTGCCATTCCATTATCCGAATCCGGTGACGGGGAAATGGTTAAAGCCCCCCGCCAAGTAAAATAAATAAAAACACAGAGACACAGATATTATACATGGACGTATGTTTATGTAGTTAGGGACCAGGACACAGAGTAAAGATCTTAAATTTAATGACGGGCAAAAGAAGGTTAATAATTCAAATTGAAAATTAGATTACTTCAGGGTATTCCTGAATTTCCAACTGATGAAAAAATTATCATTTTATTATTTTCTCTGTGTTCTCTGTGCCTCTGTGTTGAATATTTAAATAATTAACGAAAAATTATGAACAGAATTCTTACTACTCATGTTGGCAGTCTGGTCCGCCCGAAAGAACTACTCGACTTGCTGAATGCCATGGACATTGGTGAAACCGTCACCGACGCCGATTACAACGCCTGCGTGCGCAAGTCCGTCGCTGATGCCGTCCACCAGCAGGCGGAGGTGGGCATCGATATTATCAGTGACGGTGAGATGAGCAAGATCAACTGGATCTCCTACCTGTTCGAGCGGCTCACCGGTTTTGAATTGTTATCGCGGTTCAACGATCATCTGTTGCCGCCCAGCCGAGACCGGATGCACTTTCCAGAGTTCTATGCCGAACACGATGCGGAAATCGCGAAGCGCTACCGTCGCATCATGTATACCGGCGCTTCCGGTCGCTTTATGCGCCGCCGCGACAGCGCGCCGCCAGACGCCCAAAGTAAACCCTTGCGGGAATCCTGGATCTGTACCGGTCCCATCACTTACAAGGATGCGCTGTTGAAAACTGATCTCGACAACCTGCGGGCGGCCATGGCCGGGGTGAATGTCAATGGCGCTTTTTTACCGGTGGTGGCGCCGGCCAGCGTTATATGGCTGGAGAACGAATATTATAAAACCGACGAGGAACTGGTGTTCGCCATCGCCGATGCCCAGCGCCATGAATACCGGGCGATTATCGAGGCCGGATTCTACCTGCAGGTGGACGATGCCGTGCTCGCCCATGAATACGATACCATCATGTCGCGGGGCGGCACGGTGGCGGAATACCGGCGCTGGGCCCAGGTCCGGATCGACGCCCTGAACCATGCCCTGCAAGGGCTGCCAGAAGACCGTATCCGCTACCATGTCTGCTGGGGCAGTTGGCATGGTCCGCACATGTTCGACCCACCCTTGGCCGAGATCGTCGATTTCGTCCTGCAGGTCAAGGCCGGCGCCTATGCCATCGAGCAGGCCAATCCCCGCCATGAACACGAATGGCAATTATGGAAGGAGGTGAAACTGCCGGACGGCAAGAAGCTGATCCCCGGTGTTATTACACATGCCACCAATACGGTCGAGCATCCCGAACTGATTGCCGAACGGCTGCTGCGGATGGCCAACCTGATCGGCCGCGAGAATATCCTGGCCGGCACAGATTGCGGTTTTGCTCAGGGCGCATTCATACAACGGGTGCATCCGAGCATCCAGTGGGCCAAACTTTCCGCCCTGGTACAAGGCGCGGCCCTGGCCAGCCAGCGGCTCTGGAAAAAATGATCAAACACATAGGCACGGAGGACACAGAGGAATTAAAGTTGCAAGCAACTTACTAGCATGTAATCAAGAGCAGATATGGAAGCATATTAAACACGAAAAAAGACTATATTTATCGTGTTCTGTACAACCCAGTATACATTTTTA